>JBKQOA010000028.1:0-2603 GCA_052145735.1 Limisphaerales bacterium | reverse complement strand
TTTCAATCTGGTTCTTTACTTTGTTGAGGTCCTGGATTTTTTGAATGGCGTTCTGCAAATTCTCCTTCAACTTCGCCATATTCTCTTTGGTGACCTTCAGGGTGGGTTCACCGGGAGTTTGCTCCGGACCCTTGCCGTTCCCTCCGTTAAGCTTGGTGGTTCCCGACGGATCTCGAAAATAGCCGGCCACCGCCTCCTTGATCGGCTTGCTGGTGTTCATGAGCCAGAGAACGATAAACAGCGACATCATCGCCGTAACAAAATCGGCGTAGGCAACCTTCCAGGCGCCGCCGTGATGGCCGCCGTGGCCGCCTTTTTTCCGGATGACGATGATGGGCGGTGTCGGCATGGCCGGTGTTTATCCCACGGCCGGCTCGGCGTCCGGCGCCGCCACTGCGGCGGCCGCTTCGGCTTTCGCGCCCCGGCAAGCCTCTTCGACCGCCTGGAACGACGGACGCACATGTCCGGGCACGGTTCGCCGCCCGATCTCAACCGCCATGATCGGGGCTACGCCTTTGAGAAAAGCAATCATGGTCACCCGCAACACCAGCAGGAAACCGTGCTCCTCGTCGGCCATCTTGCCCATGCGCGACGCCAGAGGGCCGACCAACCCGTAACACAACAGAATGCCCAGAAACGTTCCCACCAGCGCCGCCGCCACTTTCTTTCCAATTTCTTCCGGAGGTCCGCCCATCGCACTCATCGTGATCACCACCCCCAGTACCGCCGCCACAATGCCCAGCCCGGGCAGCGAGTCGGCCATCGTAGTCAACGACGTCACCGGTTCGGTGGCTCCATGGTGATGGACGTCCATGTCCACCTCCAGCATCTGATCCAGATCGAAGACTTCCACGCCACCGCTGACCGCCATGCGCATCGTGTCGCACACGAAAGCGACGGCATGGTGATCCTTCACGAAACCTTCGTACTTGGAGAACAGCGGGCTCTTGTCCGGCTCTTCAATGTCGGTCTCCAGGGCCACCAAGCCTTCCTTGCGCGCTTTTTGCAGGAGTTCATACATCATCTTCAAGGAATTGGTGTAGTGCTCGGTGCTGTACTTCGACGACCCAAATACCCCCATGACCCCGCTGATGATGCTTTTCAGGGTATGAATGGGATTCGAGATCAGCACCGTGCCCACCGCCGCCCCGCCGATGATGAGCAACTCCGCCGGCTGCAGCAGCACCTTGATGTTGCCGTGCTCCATCAGGTAGCCGCCCGCAATGCAGCCGAAAACCACCACGATCCCAATGATCGTAAACATCGGACATCATCCTCGCGAATGTTCAGAATCGTTGGCGGCGCCCGCGGCTGCCGCCTTTGCCGTCGCACGCGAGTGCGCAGGCTTCATCTCTTCGAGAAGGGATTCCAGGTCGCTGCCCGGCGCGGCCATGGCACAGGCCACCTCGCTCGCAATCGGAAAACGGTCGCCCCACCACAACACTTCCGATTGACGCAGCAGGTTCCATACCGTTTCCGCCGTGGTTGCCACCGTCATCGGACTCGCCGTCGGCAGCACCGCCAGAAACTCGTGCTCTCCCCAGCATCCTAGAAAATTTTCCGCATCCAGGCTGTGCCGCAAGGTATGCGCCGCGGTGCGCAGAAAAGGTATGACCGACTGCGGACCATGCTTGGCGCGAAATTCCTCCAGCCCCAGCACCCGAATGTGGAGCACCCCAAAGCCGAGATGCGATTCTTCCACTCCCGCCATGCATTCGTTGAGCACGGCTCGCGTCAGACGGCGCGACGGAATTCCCGTGGTCGCGTCCAGGCATCCGTACATCGGCGGCCCGGACAACTCCTCGCGGTATATAAATGCTTCTTCCAACAGAACCGCCGCTCCCTCGATCACATCGCTGTCTTTCAGTACCGCCCGGGTGCGGATCCGCAACGCCACCCGATGGCCATTCTTGTGGAGGTAGTAGGCGGTGCAGTGCTGCGGCAGCCCCTGCCGGAGGGTGCTGGTCACCGGACAGTGTTCGCCGATCGAGCGGTGACCCCACCGGTCGCAGGCCTGCACAATGTCTTCCAGGACATGTCCCACCACATCCTGCCCCAGATGTCCCGTGAGGTGTTCCGCGTGACGGTTCCAAAAACGGATCCTCCGTTCCCGGTCCACGAGGTAGATCCCCACCGGCAAGTCTTCCAGCACATGCCGGAACAGCTTCGGATTTTCGAGAAGATTAGAAAACATGGCTCGGCCGTGCTGTCTTCCAGTTCCATCGGCAGGAAAAATGGGGAACTTCAGGGGCCAAAAGGGCCGCACGCAAGGGCAAAGCATGGGTCGCCCAATGTGGGTCGCTCACGGATCGGGGCGCAAAATCCGTCGCCCAACTCACGCCGCCGGACGCGCCCGCGACCCCAACGCACGCGCCAGCTCGTCTTCATCGAAAATCGGCGGCCGGCACGCGAACCCGGAGCACACCACCGCAAACGATCGTCTTTCTGTTAGCGCGGGGAGATTTGGGATCGTCTGCGCCAAGGCCGGTGGCAGATTCTGCGCCACAACTTTGTCGGCGTCCAAACGCAGAACCGCCGTATTCAGGCCATGCGGACGCATCGCGGCGCGATACAGCGCGGTGGCCGCTTCATCGTTTCCGATG
>JBKQOA010000027.1:0-10810 GCA_052145735.1 Limisphaerales bacterium | reverse complement strand
CTCTGCCGCTGTCCGTACTCATTCCATCTCTACCCGAAAAAAACCGGCGCCCCGAACTTTCGGATCACCGGCAAATCTTTTTCTCCGCAGACTACTCGCCCTGCGCCAGAGTTTTTACACAGCCTCGCGACTTGTTAGGCTGCGGTCGCATGAGACTGCGGAGCACCACACTTCGGACAAGCTGTGGCGCGAGAACTAATCACCTGCCCGCAGTCTGGGCAAAGCGCCATGTTTGGCTTCTTCAATTTGGTGGCGCAAGGTGAGCACAAGAATCTACCGTCAATCTTGTGTAATGAATCGGTGATGCCGAGCACAACGGCTCCGCATGAATCGCACTGTGTTTTGAGGCTCATAGTTTTGTTTGTGTTTTGTGTTTTGTGTGATGTGTCGAGCAGCCTAACAGGTATTCGGCCAAACCGCGGTTTGGCCTAATCCGGGAACCGCAGTTGGCCGGTTTTGGTTCATGTGGTTAATATAAAGCGAGTTAGGCTAAACCGGCAACTCACCGCTTTGGCCTAATTCGGGAAGGTGGTTTTGGCACTTGGCACGGCGCATTTGGGGTGGCTCCGCACTTGGTGCAATGCGGCCTGCTCGGATTGACCTGCGCCACCATCTTTTCACTTGCTTTGGACAATAGCACCGTGTTTTAGTCGGCTTCAAGTTAAATTTGGCTTAAATGGTATGGGCTGTCAAAACCAGATGCCTAATCATGATCGGGAGCGGTTTTGGGCCACGAAATCCCGCCTCGTGACCTCGGCGCCTACAGATTCGCATCACCCAAAGGAAGGGTTTATCCCCAATCCCAAGTTGAAATTTTTGGATCAATGCCGGGAAGTCATGCGGTTCAAACAGTTCTCGCGGCGGACGGAGGAGACGTACCTGCAATGGATTCGGCGGTTTATTTTGTTTCATCGAAGCGCGAAGGCAGGCGGCGCGCACGGAGTGACGCGCCCTGCCACCGAATGGGTTTGGCGGCATCCCAAGGACATGGGTGAAGTGGAAGTGCGGGCATTTTTGACGGATTTGGCGGTCCAGCGGGGAGTGGTGGCCGCCACCCAGAATCAAGCGTTGAATGCGTTGTTGTTTCTCTACCGGGAAGTATTGGGAGGAGAAATGGCATGGGTGGACGGGTTCGAGCGGGCGAAACGATCGCAGCGGCTGCCGGTGGTGCTGAGTCAGGCAGAGGTGCGGAGATTATTGGAGCAAATGAGCGGCATCCAGCTTTTGATCGGACAGGTTTTGTATGGCACGGGACTGAGATTGATGGAGTGCCTGCGGTTACGCGTCAAGGACGTGGATTTTGCGCGCAATCAAATCACGGTACGTGCCGGCAAAGGGGACAAGGACCGGGCAACGCCGATGCCCGAGCTGATTATTACCGAGCTTCGGGCGCAACTGGAGACGGTCCGGCGAATGTGGCAGCAGGATGTGGTCGCGGGTCATGGCCGGGTGTGGTTGCCCGGAGCATTGCGTCGGAAGTATCCGCATGCTGAACGGGAATGGGGCTGGCAATGGGTGTTTCCCTCGGCGGAATTGAGCGTGGACCCGGAGACGAAGGTCACGCGCCGGCATCATGTGACGGATGCGGCGGTACAGAGTGCCATCAAACTGGCGGCGAGACGGGCCGGGCTGGTCAAACCGGTGACGCCGCACACGTTGCGGCATTCGTTTGCGACGCACCAATTGGAGAATGGTTATGACATCCGGACGGTGCAGGAGTTGCTCGGGCACAAAGACATCAGCACCACCCAAATTTATCTGCACGTGATGCAGAAGCCAGGAATCGGGGTCAAAAGCCCGCTGGATAATCTCTGAAATCCGCCTCGTGACCTCCGCGCCTACTGAGGGATACGGAACAGAACTCGTCTCGTTACCTCGACGCCTACTGGGGGATACGGAAGGGAATCCGAATGGAGAATCGAGGACGAGGACGAGAAGGAGGACGAGGGCGGAATCGCCTCGTGACCTCGGCGCCTACCGGAAATACCGGGCAGGGCGAAGGCGGAATCACCTCGTGACCTCGACGCCTACTGGGGGATACGGAAGGGAATCCCGCCTCGTGACCTCGGCGCCTTACCGGGGACAATTGAACAGGAGGCAACGGAGGGAACGAAGCCGATAATGCGGTTTTCAATCTCAGTTAGCTTCGTTGGCTTCTGTAAAAGAGTTCTGGTGGTGGGGTTAGTTGGTCCTTTGGCCGCGACGCAGCGCGGACCTGCCGGTTCCTTTGCGCCAAAGTTGGTGTGATTCGCAATATGAAATCAGAATTGCGAATTTCCATCAAGGGAATGCTATTTCCTTTTCGTCCGCATGTAATGAAACAGATATTGCTGGGCATAACCGGCGTGTGGCCCGAAGTGCGTGGCGGCAAAATGCCGTAGCCGTTTGTCGCTGACACGCCGGCGCGGGAAATACAGCTCGCGCAGCGCGCGTTCGACCCACACGTCCACTGGAAACGCACCGTCAAAACCGAGTGCGAAGAGCAGGACGCAATCGGCAATTTTGCCGCCCACCCCGCGCAGGGCCGTCAATTGATGGCGTGCTTCCGCCAGCGGCAGATGCCGCAGCCGTTCCAGGTCGAGCTGGCCCTCGGTGACCCGGCGGGCGGCGGCGAGGAGGTGCGGCGCGCGAAAACCCATTTTGCAGGCGCGCAAATCGGCTTCGGTAACGGCGGCAAGCCGTTCGGCTGATGGAAAAGAATGGAACAGATGATTTTCTTTTGAAAGTAAAGTGCCCATCGCTCCGTCAGGCGGGCCAAGGGTGATCTGGGAGCGCTGGCGTCCCGCCGGCGAGTGAACAGGCTTGTCGGGATGCTGCGGGCCGGCGAGACGCCGGCGCTCCCAGGTGGCTTCAGGCCGGGTGATTGGCTCGCCAAACCGTTCACACAGCAGGGAAACAATCTGCCGGATTTGGACGATTTGTTTGGTTGAAGACAGGATGAACGACGCGAGACATTCCCACGGGTCCTGCCGCAACAACCGCAATCCGCGGCAAGCCGCCACTGCGGCCCGCATGGGCGCGTCGTCGGGAAAGGTTTTGAGCACGGCGTCCAAATCCAGGCCGGTTTGCAGATAAACGCGCAACCATTGCCAGTTGGCGACCGGCCCGGCGGTTTCGGCGCGGATGCCGTCGGGAGTTTGCGTCAGGCACACCCGGTGCCAGCCGATGACGCCGGTCCAGGAACCGTTGTCCGGCTGCCAGCGGAAGGCCTGGCCGGAATCGAGCGTCGCGGCCAGGTCGTAATCGCGGACCGGCAGGAGGGTTTCATTTATAACGGTGTTTTCCGACTTTCGTTGGTGGGGCGAGCGTCCTCGCGAGCCGGAAGAACCGGGTTTTTGTGCCTGAACCGGCTCGCCGGGAGTCTCGCCCCACCTCTTAAAACCAAAACGAACAGCCATTTTACTTTAAATTGTAGCACGCCCAAAGATGGAGATGGCGGAACACGCGGTTGCCGATTTTGACTTCAAAATCGCCGAGGTCGGTGACGGTCTCGAATTCCTGCAACATGCGCGGGGGCGGCGGAGGGGCCGGCGGCGCTTCGGCATAACCGACCGGCTGGTGCTTCAGCCACTTCCAGAACCAGCCGGATTCAAGCGGGTGGTGGTTGGCGTCGGTGACATAGATGGCGTTTTGGCTGTGGCGGTTGACCCGGTAGCGGTATTCAGGCCAGAAATACAACTGATTGTTCGGCTCCGGCGCGTCCACGCAATAGACCAGCGGCGTGGATTTGAGCGCGGCCCGGGCCAGTGGCGAATAGAACGTGCACAGCCCGGTCATGCCATAGTGGTCGGCGATGATGAACGCGGGTTTGCCTTCGGCCTCCAGTTTTTCGCGTTCGGCTTCGACGAGCGCGGCGGTGGGTTGCCAGGCGCGGACGCGGCACAGCGGGTCCATTTCCCCGGGCAACGATTGGCCGGCGATTTTGCCGATGAAATTGCTCTGGTGCATGAGGGTGACGACGAAGAAGCCCAGCGCGAGGCCGATGGCCAGGAACGTTTTCGCGCCGCGGCGGCCGTGCCAATACACGACCATGAGGCAAAACATCGGCAGCACGGCGGGCGCAATCCAGTTGGGCTGGACGCGCGAATGAAACGACCAGAGCCAGTAGCCGAGAAAGACCGGGGCTCCCATGCAGGAAAAATAGAGCCAGAGCCCCGACATCTTGTGTCGGGGTTCCCGCCAGAAGGCAAACATGGCCCACAGCGCGCCGAGAAAGAAAACCGGGTTCAACAAACCCATTTCGGCGAACAGGAATTCCCAAAAATAACGCAGGGTCGGCTGCCATTGACCGCGCATGCCCGCATTGTCCGCCACGTGATGGACGGTAATCCAGCCGTGTTGCGCGTTCCACACGACGACCGGGAGGGTGCAGACCAGGAAAACCAGCAGCGCCAGCCAGGGACCGGGCCGCCGCAGATGCATGCGCGCGGCCGGCCAGAGCGCAAAGAGGATCACCCAACACACGATTTGAAATGCCGCGCTGTATTTGCAGAGAAAACCAAGTCCCATCGCCAGCCCGACGACGAGCCAGTGGCGGGCCCGGCCGTCGGATTGCACGGCCCGCCAGCCGGCGATCATCGCCCATCCCCAGCACAACACCAGCGGCGGGTCGATCGTCATCAGAATCGTCCCGGCGGCGAGCAGGGGCGTGGCCGTGACCATGAGCAACAGCCAGAACCCGGTCCGCGCGCTGACTTCGCGGGCCATAAATCGCAGCACCATCACGCTCAGGATGGCGGCGAACCACGGCGAAAAGAACCGGACGCCAAGCTGGGTGTCGCCGAACAGCGCGGTGCCGGCGCATTGAATCAGGGCAATGCCCGGCGGCTTGCTGTAAAACGACAGGGCCAGGTGCTTCGACCAAAGCCATTGATAGGCCTCGTCCTTCCCCAGATCAATGATGCCGCTGGTGAGGTAAAACAAGCGGCCGATGAGCATCAGGAAAACCAGGAGGTAACCCAGGTACAACCAGTGCTGGTCAACTTCGGAATGCGAAGTCTGCGGACTGGAATCCGGATCCCAACTGAAGAATCTGGACCGGGAAATTTCCGGATCGGGATTCAAAATAGACGGCAATGCCTGGTGCCAGAGCGGGAACCATTTTCGGCCGACCCGGTGCCAGGCGGTTTGCAAAGCAATGGCCCCGGCGGCGGCATAACCGGCGCCGATGATTGCGCCGATGAGCACATCGCCGGGATAATGCACCCCGTTGTAAACCCGCGAGAAAGAAACGGCGATCGCCAGCGGCAGCATGAACCAGAGGCTGCGCCGGTAAAAAATAAAAAGAATCATCGTGGCGGCGAACCAATTGGCCGCATGTGACGAGGGCAGGCTGTTGTAGCTGCCTTTATTGGCCGCCATTTCCGTGACGTTGGCGCCGGCCTCGGGCGCAACGTAGCCTTTGCCGACCACGCCGAACACGCGCGCCTCCGGCAGGGTGACGAACGGGCGCGGGCGGGCAACGGTGTGCTTGAGCGTGTTGGTGACCAGGCCGTCGCCCAGCGGCAGGATGACCAGCAACAGCAGGACGCAAAGCCGCAGGCGGACATTGCCTTTCCAGAGCAACCCGACGCCCAGCAGTAACAGGACGGGGAAAAAAACGGCATTGCCGCTCAAAACCGGCATGAGCCAATCGAAGAAGGGATTGACCAGCGACTGGTTGATGAAATCAAACAGTCTCGCATCGAGCGTTTGCAGCCAGTGCATGGCCGGCACTGTAGCGGAAAGCGGGAAATTGAAAACTCAATTGCGAGATTGCCAAGTCCGGTTTCGGCGGGACTCGCATGGCTCGTCCCTCCGGATTTCAAAAAATGATGACGGAGCGCACCGGCCAGTCCTTCAGCTTTTCGCGGCCGTTCAGGAATTTCAGTTCGATGAGAAAGCCGATTTCCAGGATGTTGGCGCCGAGTTTTTGCACCAGGGCGGCGGCGGCGGCGGAAGTGCCGCCGGTGGCCAGCAGATCGTCAATCAGCAGCACCCGTGCTCCCCGCTTGAGCGCGTCCACGTGCATGGCCATGGTCGCCTGGCCGTATTCGAGCGAGTAATCCTGTTCGATGGTTTTATAGGGCAGCTTGCCTTTTTTGCGCACCGGCACGAAGCCGGTCTGCAATTTGGCGGCGGCGGCGGCGGCAAAAATGAAGCCGCGCGCGTCAATGCCCACGACCGCATCCACCGCCCCGGGCTTGAATTTTTCCGTGAGCAAATCAATGGCGCCGGTGAACAGCCGCGCATCGGCCAGCACGGGCGTGATGTCCTTGAACTGGATGCCCGCCTTGGGAAAGTCGGGTACGTTGCGGATGGCTGATTCGATTTCCTGGGGCGTGGCGGTGTGGGACATGGCGTCAGTTTTCCTTGTTCTTGGAGTCTTCGAGCTTCTCGATCATTTTGCGGAGTTTCCGCAGCGCGAGATTCTGGATCTGGCGGACGCGCTCGCGCGTGACGCCGAACTTCTGCCCGACTTCCTCCAGGGTTCTTTCCGTGCCGCCGTCGAGGCCGAAGCGGTAGCGCAATATTGTCGCTTCGCGCGGGTCGAGGTGCCCAACCATGTCCTGCAACATGCCGGTGACGGTCTTGTCCTTCAGATTTTCGTAGGGCGAAGTGGCGTTTTCATCCTCGACGACGTCGGAAAAATAATTTGACTCGTCGTCGCCGATGGGCGCGTCGAGCGATGCCGGGCGAATCGCCACCAGCCGCATCTGCCGGATGCGGGCGGCGGTCACGTCGAGTTCGTCAGCCAATTCCTCGTCGGTCGGTTCGCGGCCAAACTCCTCCTGCAAACGCATCGCGATGCGGCGCATCTTGGAAATTTTGTCCACCAGATGCACCGGCAGGCGGATGGTCTTGGATTGATTGGCGAGCGCGCGTTTGATGGACTGCTTGATCCACCACGAACCGTAGGTTGAAAGCTTGCCGCCCTTTTTCGGATCAAAGCGCTCGACGGCCTTCATCAAGCCGATGTTGCCTTCGCTGATCAAATCCAGCAGCGGCAATCCGATGCCATCGTAATCGCGCGCGATTTTTACGACCAGGCGGAGATTGGCCTTGATCATCAGCTCGCGCGCTTTTTTGTCGCCCTTTTTGATGCGCGCGGCCAGTTGGATTTCCTCCTGCCGCGTGAGCAATTTCACCTGCCCGATTTCGCGCAGGTAAAGTTTGATGGCCGTGTCGCCGTCGTAAGTCGAATGTTCCCGCCGGATGAATTGCGTGTTGTCACCTTCACCGGCCGGTTTCGGCAGGGCGGGCGCTGGAACGGCAGGCGCAACGGGCGCACGCGCGGAAACTTTTGCGCGGCGCACGGCAACCAAGGGTCGGGTTGCGCGCCGTTTGGATTTTGCTGCTTTGCGTTTTTGCCTCTTTGCCGCCATACAACGGGGGAAACGTTACGACCTAAATGCCAGCCTGCAAGAAAATTAAAACCAAGGGAGGATCACCGTGTCGGCGACCCTGATTTTGGGGACGGTGACACGCCGTCCCTCCCAAGGATTTATCGCCGGTTGCCGCGCGCCAGGGTGATGTAGTAAAGCAACGTCAGTATGCTGCTGACCAGCGCGGCTACGTAGGTCAACGCTGCGGCGTCCAAAACCTTGCTCACTCCGGCGCGCTCCTGCTCATGTACGAGGCCCAGCCGGAACAATTGTTCCTTGGCCCGGCGACTGGCGTCATATTCCACCGGCAACGTGACGAGTTGAAACAGCGTCATCACGGCAAAAATCACGATGATGATGGGCAGAACAATTTTCACCAGTCCAAGAAAAAGGCCGACGAAAAAAATGCCCATGTATGCCATGCTCGCAAATTGGGTGACCGGCACTAGCGCCATGCGGGCCTGGAACAATCCGTAGGCTGCCTGATGTTGCAGCGCGTGGCCGGATTCGTGGGAGGCGACGCCGACGGCGGCCACTGTTCGGCCATGAAAATTGCCGGATGACAAAAACAACGCGCGTTTGGTGGGATCGTAATGGTCGGTCAGATGGCCCGGCACTTCCTCTACCGGCACGCTGGTCAGACCGGCCTGATCGAGGATTTCGCGAGCGGCCTGGGCACCCGTCATGCCGGATTCTACCGGCACCTGGCTGTACTTGCCATAAGCGTGCGACAACTTGATTTGCGCCCAGATGCCGAGAAGCAATCCGGGAATCGCAAACAACCAATAATGCGGATCAAAATTCCAAAACATAAGATTCTTATCCAATGACAGCGCCTGCACCGTCTTTGTTCAACTCAAGCTGGCCGCGTGCCAAGCCGGTTTCCGGCCAATTTATGGGTTTCCGCGTTATGGGAAAGAATTTTTTTGCGCCAGGCTGGCTCAATTGAGACACGGTTTTGGCGCAGGTGCCGGGCCAACGCACCAAGCGGATTGGATTGGGCGACGGTCAGTTTTTTTCATAATGTAGAAAGCCCCGCTCTGATCGTCCGGTACTTCAAAACGGGCAACAAATCCTTCCTCATTCGCTCCGTGTCGCCGTAGTAAGATACCCTTCCAATGTCTATGAAATCGCGCGTCAGAGGAGAAACGGATCCAGTGATTCTCGAGTAGAACTCACATAGTTCAGCCGCAGTGTAGATCAGCCACAACGGCAGGGACCAAGGCGGGCCAACTTTCCACTGGCGGCAGGCCAATTCAAGAAACTCCTGCAATGAGACATTCCCTTCATCGCCAATGTGGTAAATGCCGGATGCGGTGGCATCGGTGATTGCCGCCGTGCAGGCGGCGCAGAAATCATCTTTCGAGATCAGGTGAATTTGGGTGCGCTCTTTCCAGACGCCGAGCAACCGGCGCTTGGCAAGCCATCGAGCTGCTTCAACCATGAGAATGCCTCTGCCGTATACCATGCCAACGCGAAGCGAAATCGGCTCGGCCGCATTCGCAAAAAGATATCGCTCCTCTTCAAGGCGCGTTTTCGCGTGAACGGATATCGGCGTTCCGTCCAATCTTCCTTTCGCTGGCTTTTCGATGGACGTCGGCCCTTCCACGTGGGGGAAGCTGATCAGAATGATCCTTCGAACACCGTTCTCCCTGGCGACATCGACGAGATTCCTGAAGTACCCGGTGTTCGTGGTGCTTAAGAAGCGTTCGGGATCGGCCTTAAACAGTACTCCGGCAAAATGAATGATAACATCGACTCCCTTCACAGCGGTTATTAGTGATTCACGTTTCGAAAGGTCGGCGCGAACAATCTCAGTTTTTCCTGTGACTCTCAAATCGGTCGGCACGTCGCGTCGGAAAACCATCAGGCGCAGCAGACCAACCCCTTGGGAAAACAGGTGCCGGGCTAGTAACGATCCGAGATTACCTGCGGCGCCCGTGATCAGTATTTTCATCGACTAACAAACGGGTTGGACTTTTACGGCTTGAATTTCCAGCACTTTTTCAAACCGTGTCAGGTTGCGCGCGCCGTTGGTCGTTGCAAGAAAATTTCCATCGCCGCTTCAGCCTTGACGATGTTCGAAATGCGTGGGAAATTCCCAAAATGAAGACTCTGACAGTGGACGACCAAAAGCGAATCCGAATTCCCGACGCCAAACCGCGCCAGGTTTTCGCCTACGAAAATTTCGGTGACGGACGATTGACGCTGACACTCGTGAAGGCGGAAACGCAAGAGCCGTTTCCACCCGGCTCGCTGAAAAAATATGTCACGCCGGAGCGCGACGCGGAAATGCTGGACTTGCTCAAAGGCTGTTCGCTGGAGGTGTCGGATTGAAAAAACAATTCGACGTATGGCGATTTAATTTTCCCGGCCGGGGCGGGCATCCGGTCGTCATCATATCGCACGACGATTTTTGCGCGGGCGCGGTCGTCAACGTTCTTTATTGCACCAGCCAGCGCCAAAGCCGCACGGCCAAACCTTACGAAGTTTTGTTGAATGGCACGGATGGAATGGACTGGGAAACTTTTTGCGATTGCTCGACGTTTTTTTCCGTGCCTTCGGCTGCGTTGTTCAACAAACGCGGCCACGTGAGTCTTGAACGCCGCCGCGCACTTCGCTCAAAAATCCGCGACGTGTTCCGGCTATCCGTGATGGACTAAAAAATTTGTAAAAAATTAACGCGCCAGTTTGACCACGCTCAAGCCGCTCAATCTTGGCAAATCACGCCGTTCGCCGAATCGGCGAAATGATTTGCTTGAAGAAAGGTTAAGCAAGGTCAAATCTCCAGCACCTTCTCAAACCGCGTCAGGTTGCGCGCGCCGTTGGTCGTGACGAGCGCGACGTCTTCCAATCGCACGCCGCCGATTTCCGGATAATAAAGCCCCGGCTCGACGGTCACGACGTGGCCGGGGCGGAGTTTGCCGGTGGAATTGGCGCCCACGCGCGGCGATTCGTGGATTTCCAGACCGAGTCCGTGGCCCGTGCCGTGAAAGAATCCTTCCATGCGCCCGTGGTGGCGGCGGGTTTTGTAACCTTGCTGCTCAAAAAATTCATGCACGGCGCGATGGGCGTCGCCGGTTGGGGCGTTGGCGCGGATTTTTCGGAACGCGATGTTTTGTCCGCGCAGCACGGTGTCGTAAAGCCTGCCAACCGCTTCACTGGCGCGTCCGCGCACGACGGTGCGGGTGATGTCGCCGAAGTAGCTGGTTTTTTGCGAGCGCGGAAAAATGTCAATGATGATCGGCTCGTGCGCGCGCAGCGGCCCGTAGCCGCGTTCGTGCGGGTCGCACGCCTGCCGTCCGCCGGCGACAATGGTGTTGGCGGCCAGCCCGCACACCTGAAGAATCGCGCAATCAATCACCGCGCGCAGTTTTTCCGAGGTCAACGGCAGGTTGTGGTAAAGGAGTTTGCGGTCGCGGCCAATTTTGGCCGTGCGCAGGACC
>JBKQOA010000026.1:0-46357 GCA_052145735.1 Limisphaerales bacterium | reverse complement strand
TGGCCACCGGTTTTGGCGCGCGGGGCAAGGTGCCGTTCGCGTCCACGTTCGCGTGTTTTTTCACCCGCGCGTATGACCAGATTCGCGTCGCGGGCATTTCGCAGGCGAACCTCAAGCTCGTCGGCTCGCACGTCGGCGTGAGCATCGGCGAAGACGGCCCGTCACAGATGGCGTTGGAAGACCTCGCCATGATGCGCGCGATTGCCGGCAGCGTGGTGCTGTATCCGTGCGACGCGGTGAGCACGGAAAAATTGCTCGAGCAAATGGCGCTGGCCAAAGGCATTCATTTTCTGCGCACGTCACGGCCCAAGACGCCGGTGATTTACGGCAACGACGAAAAGTTCCCCGTGGGCGGCGCGAAAGTGCTGCGCCAGAACGCGGGCGACAAGGTCACGGTCGTCGCCGCGGGCGTCACTTTGTTTGAAGCTTTGAAAGCCGCCGACGCGCTGAAGGCCGAGGGCCTGGGCATCACAGTCATTGACGCTTACAGCATCAAGCCGCTGGCCAGGGATGTCATCAAGGCCGCGGCCCAAAAAACGGGCAACACGGTCATCACCGTTGAAGATCATTACCTCGAAGGCGGTTTGGGCGACGCGGTGGCAGGCGAACTCAGCTCGGAGGGGATCAAAGTCCACAAACTTGCCGTGACGTCGCTGCCGCGTTCCGGCAAGGCGGCTGAACTGCTGGCGCACTTCGGCATTGATGCCGCCGCCATTGCCAAAAAGGCCAAATCCCTCGGCTGATTTGGCGTAAAAGGTGCTTTTTGAGTTGCAGCAGGCAATGAAGCGAGGACTTTGTTGCCGCACGGTTTTTTTAAATCAAACCATGCAACGCTGCGCAAAATATTTCCTGATGGTTTTTCTGCTGGCCGGCTTTGGTCTCACCCGGCCGCTGGCGGCAGGAGAGGAAATATGCGCCATTTGCGGCCGGCCGATCCAAGGCACGGTTTACATTGTCACCGACAAGGTCACCAACGAAAAAAAGCTCGTTTGCTCCGACTGCATCCGATTGCCCCGGTGCGCCATTTGTGGTTTGCCTGTCAAGGAGGACGGCCTGCAATTGCCGGACGGACGTATCCTTTGCGCCCGCGATGCCAGGACAGCGGTGGTGAAGGCGGGCGACGCCGACCGGATTTGTGCCCAGGTCAAGGATGACCTGGACCGGTTGTTTTCCCGGTTCACGGTATTCCCGGAGAATGTGGATGTGACCGTCATTGATCGGATCGATGTGGACTCCATGTTCAGCCCGGGGGGCAACGATTTTGAAAGCCCCAATCTGCTGGGTTGCATCCGTCCCGAAACCATCAACCACGAAACCCGGTACAAAATGAAATTGATGACCGGCCTGCCGCTGGCCGAACTGAAGGCGACCTGCGCCCACGAATATTCGCATGCCTGGGTGGGTGAGAATGTGCCCAAGGAACGAAGGACCCGGTTGGGGCGTGATGCCGAGGAGGGCTTTTGTGAACTGGTCGCCTATTTGCTGATGGATGCGCAACAGGAGGAAGCGCAGAAAAAATTCATTCTCCAAAACCATTACACCCGCGGCCAGATCGACCTGTTCATCGAGGCGGAAAAACATTATGGCTTCGACCAGGTCCTGGATTGGATGAAGTATGGCGTGGCCGCAAAACTGGAGGCAGGCCATGTGGATCGACTCAGGGACGTCGAGATGCCCGTGACCAGGCCCGTCGCCAGCGCTCCCGCCATTTACAGCCGGACCAACAAACCGGTCCCGGTCCCGGTTCTGGCCACCCTCAAACTCGACGGGATCCTGTGGGGAAGCCGGCCCGTGGCCATCATCAACGGTTGTTCCTTCCAGACCAATGACTTGAACCAGGTGAAAGTCGGGGGAACCAATGTGGTTATTCGATGCCTGGGAATCCAAAAAACGTCGGTTCGCATTCAAAATGTAAGTTCGGGAAAGGAACAGGAACTTAACCTGTCGAACCATTGAAAGACCCGCGCGGGGACGTCCGGCCGCGGGTTTCCCGCGCCAACCCTGATTTTCCGCCCATTGCCAGACGCCGGTTTGTGGGGCACATTGGCCGTGGCAACTGGTTATGAACGAAACTGGAAAATTCCTCAAAGGCAGGTTGCTGCTGGACAGCGGCGCCTTGCAGGGGTCGTTTTTTCATCGCACTGTTTTGCTGGTTTGCGAGCACAACGCCGAGGGGGCCTTTGGCCTCGTGCTCAACCGGGTCGCCGGCAACACCGTGGGGGAAGTGCTTGTGGCCGATCTCCCGGACACGCTCCGGGAATCGCCGCTGTTTCTCGGCGGGCCGGTCCAGCCGACGGCGCTGAGCTATTTGCACGCGGACAATTTCCTTCCCGACGCGAACGTCTTTCCGAATTTGAGCCTCGGCCATTCCCTCGACGATCTGGTGGAGATTGGTGAATCCTTTTCCCCGGAGAAAAAGGTCAAGATGTTCGCCGGCTATGCCGGCTGGTCGCCCGGTCAGCTCGAAAAAGAACTGAAACGCAAGGCGTGGCTGACGTATGCGGCATCACTCGAACTCGTCTTCGACACGCCGCCCGAACAGCTCTGGCAGAAAATCCTGAAAAGCAAGGGCGGCTGGAAAAACAAGCTCCTCTCCCAGATGCCGGAGGACTTGTCGATGAATTGACTGCCGCGCATGAAAAACGAATTTGTCGAGGATGGGTATCACCGGTTTATTCGGGCCCGGAAGGCGGTGACATTCGAGTCGCTTCAAAAGAAATATGCCGGTGAGCTGGCCAAGGCGGGTCCGGTCCGGAAGCTTCAAATCCGCAAGCGAATGTTGCAGGAATATCTGCGACGCGGAAACGAGGGTCATCAGCCGTCGGCCGGAACCCTGTGGTAGAATTTAATTAGCCTCAACGTGCAGCCAGACGGCGTTTGATTTCGCAGAAACTTCCGTTCGCTCCAGGCCCGCCGGCACGAGACAAAACTGGCCGGCGGACAGATCTGCCGACGTCGAACCGCTCCGGATTTCCAGTTGGCCGGCCACCACCGCGACAATTTGGAGCTTTTGGGGCTTTAACAAACCGGTGGTGGGAGAATTCAATTTCCGCAGCTTGATGTTGAAAAGCGGGTCAATCACCAGCAGCCGTTTCTGCATTGAATCGTCGCCGGTGAACTGGCCTTGCACCAGCGCCGGCTCGAAGTCGTTGAAGTCGATGCTGGCCAGCGACTGGGGGATGTGCAGTTCACGCGGGTTGCCGTCAAGACCCACGCGGTTCCAATCGAACACCCGGTAAGTGGTGTCCGAGTTCTGCTGGATTTCAAAAATCACCAGGCCGGCGCCGATGGCATGGACGCGGCCGCTGGGCAGAAACATTGCATCACCCGCCCGCACGGGAACCCGGTGAAAACATTCCGCCACTTCGCCGGTCCGGACTTTCTGCTCGAATTCCGCGCGTGTGACGCCGCGTTTGAGGCCGACGAACAGCTCCGCCCCGGGTGCGGCATCGGCGATAAACCACATCTCGGTCTTGGGCTCGCCCTGGTGTGCGGCGGCCCTGGCGGGGGGCGGATGGACCTGGAGCGAGAGTTTTTCGCGCGCATCGAGGATTTTGCAGAGCAGGGGAAACCGGCCTTCCGCCGCCGGTTTCGCATCGCCGAGCACTTCGGCACGATGATTTTCCATCAACCAGCGGAGATTTTTACCAGCCAGCGCGCCGTTGGCGATGACACTGGCGTCGCCGGGCCGGTCGCTGATTTCCCACGATTCGCCGATCAACACGCCCGGGGGCAGGTTTTTTTGGTACAGCCGTTCCAATTCGCGTCCGCCCCAGACGCGCTCTTTGAAAACCGGATGAAAGGTGAGGGGATAGAGCACTGGAATCAGGCGGGCGAGGCCATGGGCACAACCCCGTTTACGGCCAGCTCGGTGTTTTCCAGGAAATGTCCGTGGGCGCGGAATTTCTCATAGCGCTTTTTCAGCCGCTCGGCCAGCGGCAGGGCCACGAGCTCGTCCAGGTGTTTGAGCAGGTGCGACTTCAGATTGGCGGCGGCGGTCGCGTGGTCGTTGTGCGCGCCGCCCAGCGGTTCGGGAACAATTTCGTCCACGAGGCCGAGCTGCAACAGGTCCTTGGCGGTGATTTTGAGGGCCTCGGCGGCCTTGGGCGCGGCGGCGCGGTCTTCCCAGAGGATGGCCGCGCAACCTTCGGGGCTGATGACCGAGTAATAGGCGTTCTCCAGAATCAACACGCGGTCGGCCACCCCGATGCCCAACGCGCCACCCGAACCGCCTTCGCCGATGACGGCGGCAATGATGGGCACTTCGAACAGCGTCATCTCGCGGAGATTGACGGCGATGGCCTCGGCGATGTGACGTTCCTCCGCGCCGACGCCGGGATAAGCGCCGGCCGTGTCAATGAGCGTGATGACGGGCAGGCCGAATTTGTTGGCGAGCTGCATCAGGCGCAGCGCCTTGCGATAGCCTTCGGGGTGCGCGGACCCGAAGTTCCGCAGGATGTTTTCCTTCGTGTCCCGGCCCTTCTGGGTGCCGATGACCACCACGCGATGTTCGCCCAGTTTGGCAAAACCGCCGACCATCGCGCGGTCTTCGGCAAAGAGCCGGTCGCCGTGCAATTCCTGGAAATCCGCGAAGGCCCTTTGCAGGTAATCCAGGGTATAGGGTCGTTTGGGGTGCCGCGCCAGTTGCACGCGCTGCCACGCGGTGAGGTTCGAGAAAATCTGCCGCCGGGTCTCCTCCAGCTTTTTTTCGATGAGTTGGAGTTCCTCTTCGAAGCTGATGTCGAGCGAATGTTTTTCCGGGTGCTCGCGGAGTTCCTCCAGCTTGTTTTGCAGTTCGATGACCGGTTTCTCGAAATCGAGCTGGTGTTTCATACGGTTTCAATTTTAGATGTTTTTGGAACTCCAAGCAATGCGGAATTCCGCGGGGTCTCCGGCTTGATTGCCACCGCATCGTTGATCCTCCAGCCGGTTGCGATCAAGGGCAGGATTGGAATGATGAGCCCATAAAAGGCGAAAGGCCGGACTTTCGTCCGGCCCCCGCAGTGACGAGGTTTATACGCCTTCACCGAGGCGCTCAGAAGGGTGGCGCGACCAACTTGGGGTCGCTGTTCGAGCCGCGCCACGAGCAAAACCTCTATGCCAACCCTAAACGAACAGCGAAATCTTCACTCAAAATCTTCACCCACAATATTGACATAGACGGATGAAAAAGCAAATAGTTCAAAAGTTTTTTTACAAAATTATCAAAATTTTTCCCGTTGTGTCCAAACCTGCCAAAAATCCAAGAAAATCTTCCGTTGTGTCTCGAATTTGGTCACTTGTGTCCACTTGCTGTCGGCGGCAAAACCGATGAGTTGTTTTTTTACACGGTTGAAGCCATTGGTGCGGCAGAATTGCGCCGGATTTGACCAAGGGCGCCGGTACGACCGAAGGCGATGCCGACACAAGCAGGCTGACACCGCCATCGAAAGTTCACGGATGTTCGCGCGAATAGTCGCCTTTCAGAATATCAAGTCCGGCGCATTTCCAGCGGATGGTTGCCTTGTATTCGGCCATGGTTCAAGGGACCGGTCAATGCCGGGCTGGCAAACAACTGCGGTTCGTGCCACGCGTGGCCGGCTTGGGCGAGCAAATCGTCTGCGGCGACCGGTCCCCAGGTGCCGGCGGCATAAAATTCACGGTTCGTCAGCGGTTTGCCGTCCCAACCGGCGCGGATGGAATCCACGATTTTCCACGCCGTCTCCACTTCGTCGCGCCGGATGAACAAGGTGGCATCGCCGGCGATGGCTTCCAGCAGCAGCCGTTCGTAGGCCTCGGGCGTGTAGGCGCCGAACTCGGCGTCATAGCTGAAATTCATCCGCACCGGACGCACGCCGAGGCTCATGCCGGGCACCTTGCCGTTGAAGCGGAGGTAAATGCCCTCGTTCGGTTGCAGTCGCAGCGTGATGGCATTGGGGTCGAGATTCTGTCCGCATTGCGCAGCAAACAGCACGTGTGGCGTGGCCCGGAATTGGACCCGCACCTCGCTCGCGCTTTGCGGCAGGTATTTGCCGGTGCGCAAATAGAACGGCACGCCGGACCAGCGCCAGTTGTCAATGAACAGCTTCAACGCGACGTAGGTTTCCACGTTGGAATCCGGCTTCACCCTGGGTTCCTGCCGGTAGCCCGGCACCGGCTGGCCGTCCACCGTGCCGGCAAAATATTGCCCGCGGACAACCTGCCGCGCGACGTCTTCAGGACGCAGCGCGCGGATGGATTTGAGCAGCTTCACCTTTTCGTCGCGGATGGCCTCGGCTTCGAGCGACACGGGCGGTTCCATCGCGATGAGTGCCAGGATTTGCAGCATGTGATTTTGCACCATGTCCCGCAATGCCCCGGCTTCCTCGTAATAACCGCCGCGCTGGCCCACACCGAGCTTTTCGCTGACGGTGATTTGCACGTGGTCAATCAGGTTGCGGTTCCAGAGCCGCTCGAAAATGGAGTTGGAAAAGCGGAACATCAAAATATTCTGCACCGTTTCCTTGCCGAGGTAATGGTCGATGCGGCAGACCTGCTGCTCGTGCGCGAAACGGGTCAGTTCCCGGTTCAGCGCGCGCGCCGAAGCCAGGTCGTGGCCAAACGGCTTTTCCACCACGATGCGTTGCCAGGCGGAGCCTTCCCTGTTCAGCAGCCCGGCGCGGTGGATTTGCTCGACGACTTCGCCGAACTGGCTGGGCGAAACCGCCAGGTAAAACAGCAGGTTTTCCCGCAACGGGCCGCTCCCGAACGAGGTCAGCCGCTCCTCCAGCTTTTTGTAAGCCGCCGCGTCGGTGAGGTCGCCCATGCAGTAAAACAGGTTGGCGGAAAATTCCTTCCAGACCTTCTCGTCCACCGGCTTGGTGCGCGAAAACTGGTCGAGCGCGGCGCGCAATTCCGCCCGCCACGATGCATCCGTCTTTTCCCGTCGCGCGAACCCGATGATGCGGAACGCGGACGGCAACTGCTTTTCCCTGGCGAGATGGTAAAACGCCGGGATCAGCTTGCGCGCCGTCAAATCGCCGCTGGCGCCAAAAATAACGATGGAACAGGGTTCCGGTGCCTTGCGTTCGGTGCCCATGTGGCAGGGCGGCGCATCCTCCTTGAGACTAGAATCATTCACGGGCTCACCATGCCGCAACCAGCGGCTAATTTCAACGCTTCTTGTGTTGGAGTTCAGGCTTCAGCCTGTCTTTGGGGGTTGAACAATACCGCCAAGCGGATTGAACTCCAACCGATTCAGAAATTGCTCGCCCGGCGCGTCGGTTTTTCGCAAAATTTCCCGGCGCAAGCATGAAAGCAAAAATCATTGTCACCCCCAAAAAGGCCGTCGTGGATCCCCAGGGCAAGACCGTCAAAAATGCCCTCGAACAAATGGGCTACCAGGGCATCGCCGGCGTCCACGTCGGCAAATACATCGAGATTGACCTCGCCCCGAACACTGATAGGTCCGCCGCGGAACGCGCGCTCAACGACGCGGCGCATAAATTTTTGAGCAACCCCATCATCGAGGATTACAAACTGGAGATGGAATGAAGACGTGACGCGTGAGTTATTTCACGTTTTACGGTTCACGTTTCACGCCCCACACATCACGAACAATGAATTTTGCAGTCTTACAATTCCCCGCCTCCAACTGCGACCAGGACGCCATCCACGCCGTCCGGCTGCTCGGCCAGGCCGCACGTTACGTCTGGCACAAGGAACATTCCCTCGGGGACGCCGATTGTGTCATCGTGCCCGGCGGATTCAGCTACGGCGATTATCTCCGGTGCGGCGCCATCGCCCGGTTCAGCCCGGTGATGCAGGCGGTCAAACAATTTGCTGACAATGGCGGGCTGGTGCTGGGCGTGTGCAACGGCTTTCAAGTTTTGACTGAAGCCGGATTGCTGCCCGGGGCGCTCGTCCGCAATCGAGACCTGCAATTCCACTGCGAACACATTTTTTTGAAGACCGCCACGGCTGACTCACCGTTCACCAGCCGGATTCCGGCGGGGAAAATTCTGCGCATTCCCATCGCCCACGGTGAAGGCTGCTACTTTGCCGACGAGGAAACACTGGCGAAGCTCAAGGCGAACAACCAGATTCTCTGGCAATACTGCGATGCGGACGGAAACCTGACCGACAAGGCGAATCCGAACGGCTCGCTGCTCAACATTGCCGGCGTGTGCAACGAACGCCGCAACGTGGCCGGCCTGATGCCGCACCCCGAACGCGCCTGCGAACTCGCGCTCGGCAGCGACGACGGCAAGTGGATTTTTGAAAGCCTGTTTGTCGCTCCGCAAAACAAAACCGTCGCCAAGGCGGCATGATCTTCCCGATGACCGAACCTGCCATCACACCTGAACTGGTTGCCAAACACAACCTCACTCCGGAGGAATATGCCCACGCCAAACAAATCCTTGGGCGCGAGCCGAGTTACACCGAGTTGGGCATCTTTTCGGTGATGTGGAGCGAGCATTGCAGCTATAAAAACACGCGCCCGCTGCTCAAAACCTTCCCGACCAAGTCCAAAAAAATCCTCGTCGGCGCGGGCGAGGAAAACGCCGGCATCATAGACATCGGCGACGGCCTGGCCATCGCGTTCAAGATCGAATCGCACAACCATCCCAGCGCGGTTGAGCCGTTCCAAGGCGCGGCCACGGGCGTGGGCGGCATCGTACGCGATATTTTCACGATGGGCGCCCGGCCGATCTGCTCGGTCAATTCCCTGCGGTTCGGCCCGATTTCTAAAGTAGGAGACGACGTGAGGAGTCTCAAATCAAACGCGGAGTGCGGAGTGCGGAGTGCGGAGTCCAGTCAGAGTCTCGTCACCTCGACACCTGCAAATGGAGAAGAAGCTGCCGCCTTGAAGAACAACCGCCGTCTCTTTGCCGGTGTCGTGGCCGGCATTGCGCATTACGGGAATTGCTTCGGCATCCCGACCATCGCGGGTGAGGTTTATTTCGACAAATCCTACGAAGGCAATCCGCTGGTGAACGCCTTCTGCCTGGGTGTGCTGCGGCACGAACAAATCGCGCGCGGCGCGGCCAAAGGCATCGGCAACCCGGTGTTTTACGTCGGCCCGGCAACAGGTCGCGACGGTCTCGCCGGTGCGGCGTTTGCGTCGCAGGACTTGACCGAGGAATCCGCCGAGCAACAGCGCGGCGCGGTGCAGGTGGGCGATCCCTTCATGGAAAAGCTCGTCTGTGAAGCCTGCCTCGAACTGCTCGCCACCGGCGCGGTCGCCGGCATCCAGGACATGGGCGCAGCGGGCCTGACCTGCTCGACCTGCGAAACCGCCGCGCGCGCAGGCACGGGCATCGAGATCGAACTCGACAAGGTCCCGCAACGCGCGCCGAACATGTCGAGCTACGAAATCATGCTGTCCGAATCGCAGGAGCGCATGCTCATCATCGTCCACAAGGGCCGTGAAGAGGAAGTGAAGCGGATTTTTGATAAATGGGACCTGCCCTGGTCCGAAATCGGTTTTGTCACCGATACCGGCCGGATGGTCGTGAAACATCACGGCCGGATTGTCGCCGACATCCCGGCCAAAAAGATTGCGGACGAATCCCCGGTTTATCATCGCGAGGCGAAGGAGCCGGAGTATTTGAAGGCCGTCCGCGCCTTTCGCCTGGGCGGAATTCCCGATTCCCCATCTCCAATCTCCGATCTCCTGAAGCTGCTGGCCTGGCCGACGATTGCCTCGAAGAACTGGGTTTACCGTCAATACGACCACATGGTGCGCGACGGTTCGGTGGTCTGTCCGGGCAGCGACGCGGCGGTGCTGCGCATCAAAACGGACTGTCTTCCTGATTTGGGGAGTGCGGGCGTCCCGCCTGCCGAACCCGGCGTCGCGCCGGGTTCTCGTTCAACAAATTTCAATCAATCTAATGAAGCGCCCGGCGCGACGCCGGACGCAGCACGCAAGACGCGTGCGCTCCCGGAAAAACTCATCGCCCTGACGGTGGATTGCAACGGCGCCTACGTTTACTTGGATCCCTATGAGGGCGCGAAGGCGGCGATGGCCGAGGCGTGCCGCAACCTGGCTTGTTCCGGCGCGGTGCCGCTGGGCACCACGGACAATCTGAACATGCCCAGCCCGATGAAGCCGGAGTTGTTCTGGCAGATCAGGGAATCCGTGCGCGGCCTGGCCGAAGCCTGCAAGGTCTTCAATGCGCCCGTCACCGGCGGCAATTGCTCGCTCTACAACCAGAGCCCGAACGGGCCGATTGACCCGACGCCCACCGTCGCCGTTGTCGGCCTGGTCGAAAAACTCGAGCACGTCACGACGCAATGGTTCAAGGACGAAGGCGACGCGATTGTTTTGCTGGGCGATGCGGTGGACGGGGACGATCCGCTGCACGGGCTGGGCGGCAGCGCCTGTTTGCAGGTCATTCATGGTCAGAAAAACGGCACGCCGCCGCGATGCGATTTGGAAAAAGCCCGCACGTTGCACACGACTTTGCTGGGTTTGATCCAATCCGGCCTGGTGAAGAGCGCGCACGATTGCAGCGAAGGCGGGCTGGCGGTGTGTCTGGCCGAAAGCTGCATCAGCAAGCTTGTAGCGCGCGAGACTCCAGGATTGATTGGTGCACAGATTGATCTTTCCGTTGTAGCCGCGTCTCGTGAGGGCGCGGATAACCAGGAAAAGCCAGCCGCGCTCTCACGAGACGCGGCTACGAGCAGATTGGACGCCCTGCTCTTTGGCGAGGCGCAAAGCCGGGTGGTCGTCACCTGCAAACCGCTCGATGCGGTGAAGGTGGTGGAGCGGGCAAAACTGCTGGGCGTGCCCGCCGCGCTGATTGGCCGGGTGGGCGGCGACACCCTGGCGATCAAGACCGCTGCCGGCGAATACAGCGTGCCGGTGGCCGAGCTTCATGACGTTTGGTGGAATTCCATCGCCCGCGCGATGGCATAGAGCCCGGCAGCGGGTTTGAGCGAAAAGGACCGCCGGGTGTTCAAATTCCCCGTGTCATCAGTTTTCGGGACAGATTAACCGATTGATTTTAAGCGCCATGCAAGTAAGCTTCGGCGTTTGCAAACAAGTTCATGCGACAATTTTCAACCATCGCCACCAACGCCTTCCTGGAGCTGATCCGGCAGCCGGTTTTCCTGTTGCTGATGACGGCGTCGGTGCTGTTCGAGATTTTCCTGGCCGTGCCCTATTACTTTGCGCTGGGGGATGAAACCAAGCTGGTGACCACCAGCGCGCTGGCGGTGATGCTGTTCGCGGGACTGCTCGGCGCGGTGCTGAGCGCCTCGGCGTCGCTCGCGCGCGAGATTCGCACCGGCACGGCGCTGGCGGTGCTGTCCAAACCGGTCGGACGCGCGCAGTTTTTCGTGGCCAAATACGTCGGCCTCGCCGCCGCGCTGACGGTGTTGTCCTATGTCAACCTCATCGGCGTGCTGCTCGCCAACTGGATGTCGTTCGACGCCTACGGCAAAACCAATCTGCCTGCGCTCGGCATTTTTGCCGCGGGGGTGGTGGCGGCTTACGCGCTGGCGGGCTTCAGCAATTTTTTCCTGCGCCGGCCGTTTGTGAGCGACGCGGTCCTGGCGCTGGTGGTGGCGACGACGCTGGCGGCGTTTTTGGCTTTCCGGTTCGTCCGGCAAATGCAATCCCTGGGTGTCGTGGCGCATGTGGATTGGCGGCTGGTGCCGGCGGGGGTCCTGATTTTGTTCGCGCTGTGGATACTGGCGGCGCTGGCGCTCGCGTGCTCGACGCGACTGGACACCATTCCCACGCTGGCGGTCTGCTCGGCGTTTTTTTGATCGGCCTGGTATCGGATTATTTCTTTGGCACCCGCGCGGAGGCGGGCAAATGGTGGGCTTCGGTGCTTTACACCATCGTCCCAAACTGGCAGCTTTTCTGGTTTGCGGACGCCTTGAACATGGGCAAAAGCACATTCCACTGGGGCTACGTCGGCAAGGCATTGGCCTACGCGGTCGCTTATGCGGGCGCGGCCCTGGCGGTGGGCGCGGCGTTGTTCGAGGAACGGGAATTGGGCTGAAACCATGCAAAATGAAAGGTGCAAGATAAAAACCCGGATCCGCCGCGGTGGCGGACCGGTTTCGTATTCCGGCCGGTTGATTATTAATTATTAATTTCTGTGGAACGCAGCGCTCAAAAAAACGGTCTGGTAAACCTGGTCGCGGTGTCGATGATCTTCATCGCCGCGTTTGGGGTGACCACCTACGTGAATTCGCTGGCGGGCCAGGCCTGCTCGATTTTCCTCGGCCTCGGCGTGCTCGTGGCCTTCGCCGGCTGGTTCCAGATGCGGCTCGAGGAAAACGAGCGGCTGGAAAAACTGGAGGTCGAGGAACTGGCCCGCGCCCGGGGCGAAACGACACTGTTTGAAGCGAAGGATGCGGAACTTTTCCCGGCGCAACGCGCGCGGGCGCAATTCGACAGGTTTTTTGTGCCGGGTTTCGGCGGGCTGCTGTTTTTGCTCGAGGCGGGCGGCGCGTACCTGCTCTGGCGCTGGATTCCCCAAAACATTGGCGGCGTTGTGCCCGACCGCGCCATGGCGTCGCTGTCCCTGTTCGGGATTTTTGCGCTGTTGCTGTTTTTGCTGGGACGTTTTTCCGTGACCATTGCCCGGCTGGAAAATCACCGGTTGCTGCGGCCCGGCGCAAGTTTTTTGCTGGCCGGCGCGTACCTCTGCTTCGTCACCGCGCTCGGCATTGCCGGCGTCAAGGTGGGATTTCCCGGGGTTGATCTGTGGATCGCCCGCGTCTTGTGCGTGTTGCTCGGGCTGATGGCGGTGGAAATGCTCGTCACGCTGCTGCTGGAAATCTACCGGCCGCGCGTCAAAGGCAAGATCGCCCGGCCCCTTTACGAGAGCCGGCTGGTTGGCCTGCTCGCCCAGCCGGAAAGCCTGTTCACAACGGCGGCCCAGGCCTTGGATTATCAATTTGGCTTCAAGGTTTCAGAGACGTGGTTTTTCCAGTTGCTCCAGAAAAACCTGCCCGTGCTGGTGCTGGCGCAACTGGCGGTGCTGCTGCTGTCCACCAGCGTGGTGTTCATCGCCCCGGGGGAGCGGGCGGTGCTGGAACGTTTTGGCAAACCTGTCCGCGTGCTGGAACCGGGCGCGCACGTGAAGTGGCCATGGCCGGCGGACAAAATTTACCGCCATCGCACGGAACAAATCCAGACGTTCGTTGTCGGTTACCAGCCGGATGCCCAAAGCGAAAACGCCAACACGATCTTGTGGAGCGTCAGCCACGGCAAGGAGGATAATTTCCTCGTCGGCAACCACGCGCCGGTCACGGTTCAAAATGAAAACGCCGACACCAATGACCTGCTCAAAGCGCCCCCGGTCAGCCTCATCGCCGTCAGCATCCCGGTGCAGTTTCAGGTCACCAACGTCATGGCTTGGGCCTACGCCAACGCCGACCCGGCCGGCTTGTTGCAGGACCTGGCGACGCGCGCGGTGGTGCATTTTCTCGCCGGCGTGGATTTGAACGACGTGATGTCGCACCTGCGGCAGGAGGCGGCGCAGGTGTTGCACGATGAGATTCAGGCGGACGCCAACAAGGCGCAGTTGGGAGTGAAAATCACCTTTGTCGGCCTGCAGGACATTCACCCGCCCACACCCGTCGCGGCCGATTACGAAAAAGTGGTGGGCGCGGAACAGACCAAGCTGGCGGCCATTCTGAACGCGCAAGCGCAGGCCATCCGCACCAATGCGCTGGCCGGGGCGCGGGCGTTCACGACCACCAACGTGGCGGATGCCCTCCGGCAGCGGCTCGAAGTTTCGGCGTTTGCGCGCGCGGCGCTGTTTACCAACCAGATCCCGGCATTCGAGGCCGCCCCGTCGGTTTACCGGCAGCGCGCCTATTTCCAGATGTTCGCCGGGGCCACGGCCAGCGCGCGCAAATACATTTTGCTCGTCACCAACACGTCGGACGTCGTGGTTTTCAACCTGGAAGACAAAATCCGCGAAGACCTTTTGAATTTGAACGTGCCCTCATCCCCCAACAATTCATCGCCATGAAACGCAACGCAATGACCATCCTCATCGGCGGCGTGCTGGTGGTGATTTTCGTACTGATGCTCTTCGTTTTTCAAGTGCGCCAGTCGGAAGTCGCCATCGTCACGACGTTTGAAAAGCCAACCGCGCAACCTTATGACCAGCCCGGCGCCTATTTCAAGTGGCCGTGGCCCATCCAGAACGTCCATAAATTCGACCAGCGCATCCAGAATTTTGAGGACAAATTCAGCCAGACGCTCACGGCGGACAACAACAATCTCATTGTCACCATTTATACCGGCTGGCGGATCTCCGACCCGAAATTGTTCTATCCCAGATTCCAGGATTCCGTGCCGGCCGCCCAACGGATTTTGGAAGGCATGCTGCGCAGCGCCCAAAACGCCGTCATCGGCAGGCATAACCTGTCTGATTTCGTGAATGCGAACCCGAAGGAACTGAAATTCGACGCCATCGAAAGTGAAATCGAATCGCGCGTCCAGTCCGAGCTGAGCACGAACGACTACGGCATCCGCCTTGAATTTCTCGGCTTCAAGAAAATCGAGCTGCCGGAAAGCGTCACGCAGACCGTGTTTGACCGCATGAAAAGCGACCGGCAGAAGCTGATCAGCCAGACGGAAAACGAAGGCAAGGCCGAGGCGCAAATCATCGAGTCCGCCGCCGACCGGCAGGCCGCCGAGACCATCGCCAACGCCGATGCCGCGGCCACCCGCATCCGGGGCGAAGGCGAGGCCGCCGCGGCCAGGGTCCTGCCGGTGTTCCAGCAGAATCCCGCGCTGGCGAATTATCTTTTGCGCATTGACGCGCTGAAACAGGCGCTCAACCAGCGGGCGACCCTGATTTTCGACGAGCGGACGCCGCCGTTCGATTTGTTCCTGAACTTTCCGACCAACGCGCCGGGCCGGTAAAAACATGAACCCCGAGCACGAACACGATCACAAGCCGCATCCGGCGCCCGCGCCGGTGATGCCCGACGACGCCGGTTCACAGGCGCTGGCCGAGGCGTTGCGCAGCAGTTTTGTGGTCGTCAAGGTCGCCATGGTGCTGATGGTGCTGGCGTTTTTCGGCTCCGGTTTTTTCACGGTCAATTCCTCGGAAAAGGCCATCATCCTCCGCTTTGGCCGGATTGTCGGCGAGGGCCAAAAGGCCCTGCTCAGCGCGGGCTGGCACTGGTCGTACCCGTATCCGATTGACGAGGTGATCAAAATTCCGATTGCGGAAATCCAGAGCGTGGATTCAACCATGGGCTGGTATGCCATGTCTCACGAACAGGAAGTCTTCTACAAAACGAGCGGGATCGAGCCGCCCGCCAGCCCGTCGCTCAATCCGGCCATCGACGGTTACGTTCTCACCGCGGACCGGAACATCATTCACACCCGGGCGACGCTTTACTATCACATCGCCGACCCGAAGAGCTACGTGTTCGAGTTCGCGTCCGCTTCCAACACCGTCCAGAACGCGCTCAACAACGCGCTGCTCTACACGGCCGCCCGGTTCAACGTGGACGACATTCTCACGCGCGACGTGGCCGGCTTCCAGGAAGCCGTCCTCCAGCGCGTCAGCGATTTGACCGAACAGTGGCAACTCGGCATTGTCATTGATAACTGCGTGGTCCAAAGCGTTGCGCCGCGGCAGTTGCGGGACGTTTTCAACCAGGTCACCACGGCGCGGGAAAACCGCAACAAGCTGCTCAACAATGCCCACAGCTACGAAAGCCAGGTTTTGATCCAGGCCGGCGCCCAGGCCACCTCCATCACCAACGCCGCGGCGGCCGACCGGGCGCGTTATGTCGAATCCATCACGGCCGAGGCGAAACGGTTCAACGATTTGCTGCCGAAATATGAGAGCAATCCCAACCTGTTCGCGCAACAGACCTTTTTGCAGAACGTGGGCCCGGCGCTGACCAGCGCGGAAAAATGGATTCAACCCACCGCCGAAAATGGCAAAAGCATGGAAGTGCGGTTAATGTTGAACCGGGAACCGCCGCAGCCGAAAACGGCGCCGGCGAATCCATGAGCAGGAAATGAAAACGACATTCAAATCAGGAATGAGAAAAGCGGCGGTTGATCCGCAAACCGTTCCGGTTCCCGTCACCCGTCACCCGTCATCGGTCGCTCATTGATTATGCAAGTCACCTCGCTTTTGAGCCATTACGAACACGAGCACGGGCCTGAGTGCGGCTGCGGGCATGACCACGAACATTCCGTCGTGCATCTGTGGCAGGCCGTGCTGGGCGTGGTCTTCGTCCTCAACGCCTTTATCGTGGACTGGCTGTTTGAGCAGGGCGGCACCGTTGCCAGCAGCAGCGCGTTCATCGGCGCCATCATCCTCGGCTATCCCATCGTCGTCACCGCCATCAAGGATTTGCGCGTCGGCCGGCTCAGCATCAATGAACTCGTCGCCATCGCCGTGCTCGCCGCGTTCGCGTCCGGCGATTACAAGGTCGCCGGGGTGGTCGCGTTTTTCATGCTCATGGGTGAAATCATCGAAACCCGCACCGCCGAAGGCGCGCGCGCTTCCATCGAATCGCTCATCAAACTCACGCCCACCAAGGCGCGCCGCCTCAAAAAGGACGGCAGCGAGGAGGAAGTGGCCGCCAGTGAACTTGCCATCGGCGACGTGATTCGCATCCGTCCCGGCGACAACGTCGCGGCCGACGGCGTCATTGTCAGCGGCCAGGGTTCATTCAACCAGGCCACCATCACCGGCGAATCGCTGCCGGTGGACAAAAAGTCCGGCGATGAAGTTTTTGCCGGCACGCAGAACCTGACCGGCGTCCTGGAAATCAAGGTCAGCCGCGCCGGCGAGGACACGACGCTGGGCCGCGTGCGCGAACTCATCCTGGCCGCCGAAAAAACCAAGCTGCCCATCATGAAAATCGTGGACCAGTACATGGGCTTTTACACGCCGCTCGTGCTGGTCATCGGCGCGCTGGTCTGGGCGTTCACGCATGATTTGAACCGCGTGATTGGCATGTTTGTCATTTCCTGTCCGTGCGCGTTCATCCTGGCGACGCCCACCGCGATGGTTGCCGCGCTGTCCGCCGCCGCCCGGCTCGGTATTTTGATCAAGAACGTTGCCGACATCGAGACCGCGGCCAGAATCAACGCCTTCGTCTTCGACAAAACCGGCACGCTGACCACCGGCCAGCTTGCCGTCAGCCGGCTCGCGCCCATGGGCGAAGTCAAACCGGCGGAATTGTTGCGGTTCGCGGCGTCGGCGGAAAAATACAGCAACCATCCAACAGCCCGGGCGCTCGCGCAAATCGCGGGCGAAGCCGGTGTGCCACTGGCCGAGCCGCAAAACTTCGCCGAGACCGCCGGTCGCGGGGTGAAGGCCGAGGTGGGCGGCGCAAAAGTTTTGGTCGGCCGGGCGCAGTGGCTCAAGGACAACGGTGTGACCGAGGATTTTGTGAAATCCGTTGACCTGAACGAAACCGAGGGCTGGAGTTTGATTTTTGTGGCGTGCAACGGCAAATGCATCGGCTGGGTTGGGTTGCAGGACCAGACCCGCGCCGAGGCAAAGGAATCACTCGCCGAGTTGAAAGAAGCGGGGGTGCGCCGCATCGCAATGGTTTCCGGCGACCGCCAGGCGGTGGCGACGCGGGTGGCGGCGGAAATTGGTTGCGAAGAGGCGAAGGGCGAATGCCTGCCGCAGAACAAGGTCGAGTTTGTGCGCAGCGTGAAGGCGAAGGGCTATCGCGTGGCGGTGGTCGGCGACGGTGTGAACGACGCGCCGGCGCTCGCGGCGGGCGACATCGGCATCGCGATGGGCGCGGCGGGCAGCGAAGTGGCGATTCACAGCGCGACGATTGCGCTGATGAACAACGACCTGCGCCGGCTGCCGTTTTTGGTGAAACTTTCGCGCAGCACCCGCGCCGTCATCAACCAAAATTTCATGTTCGGCGTCGTTTTTATCATCGTCGGCTGGATGGCGACCGGGTCCGGGTACATCGGCCCGATCGCCGCCTCCATTCTGCACGTTTTCGGTTCGCTGATTGTGGTTTTCAACAGCGCCCGCCTCGTGCGCAAAGGCGAGGAACTGGAACATTACCAGCCCGAACCGGCGGCGCCGAAACCCGGGTCCGGTTCACGCCCCGAAGCGCCCGGCCAATTGACGCCCAGGCTGGCGTAACAGCCGCTGTTTGCATCTGATCTATGCCCGTTGCCGAATTAAATCCGCCATCGTCAATCGCCAATCGTAAATCCGAGGAAGTGGTCGTCTCCGTCCGCGGGCTGACGAAGGTGTTCAAGGATTTCTGGAACCGGCCCAAGGCCCGGGCGGTGGACAACGTGGATTTTGAGGTGCGGCGCGGCGAAGTGTTCGGCCTGCTGGGGCCGAACGGCTCCGGCAAGTCCACCACGGTCAAGCTGCTGCTCGGCCTGCTCAAGCCGACGAAGGGGCACATCGAGGTGTTCGGCCATTCGCCACGCCACGTGCAGACCAAGTCGCGCATCGGCTATCTGCCGGAGGAATCGTATCTTTACCGCTACCTCAACTCGCGCGAGACCCTCGATTTTTTTGGCAATTTGTTTCATCTCGACAAGGGCGAGCGCAACAGCCGCACCGAACAATTGCTCGAAATGGTCGGCCTGAGCCAGGTCCATCTGCGCTCCGTCGGCGAATTTTCCAAGGGCATGCAGCGCCGCATCGGGCTGGCGCAAGCGCTCATCAACGACCCGGACCTGGTGATTCTCGACGAACCGACCTCCGGCCTCGACCCCATTGGCTGCCGCGAAGTGAAGGATTTGATCCTGGCGCTGGCGCGTCGGGGCAAGACGGTGATTTTGAGCAGCCACCTGTTGTCGGACGTGGAGGATGTTTGCGACCGGGTGGTGATTTATTACGGCGGCCGGATCCAGGCGATGGGCACCCTCCGGGAATTGCTCGCCACGCCGGATGCCATCCGCATCACCACGCCCGCCCTGTCACGGGAAACCATGGAGCGCGTGCTGGAAATCATCCGCAAAGACGTGGCGACGGACAAGGTTCAGATTGACACGCCGACGCAGAACCTGGAGAGCTACTTTCTCGATGTGGTGCACAAGGCGCGCCGTGCCGCGGCGGAGACTTCGGGCGCAACCTCGGGCGCGCGCGTGGCCGCCTACCTGCGCGCCGGCGCTGACGAGCGACCGCCCGCCGAGAAAATCCTGGAACGGCTGGCGCTGCCGCAAGCCGCCCAACCCGTTGTCCCGCCCAGACCGCCGGCGCCGGCTGCCGCCGCGCCGAAGGTGGACGCCCAAAAACTGGAAGCGTTGACAAAAGCCACCCCGCCGGCTGCCCCACCGGCCACGGAAAAACCCCCCGTGGATTTGTCGAAGGCGGACGAAAAACTGTCGTCGCTGTTGGGAAAGCCGAAATAACATTGCCGGGGCCGACGTGAGGAGGCTCTGACTGCAAAATTGCCGACTTAAAAATGAGACTCCTTACGTCGTCTCCTGCAAATAGAAATTGATGCAAAGACTGCTGGCCATTGCCTGGTTGACCTGGAAGGCTGCCTTCCGGTTTCGGCTGTTTCTGGTGATTGCGGTGTTGTTGCTGGCGGCGGTGGTGGGCCTGCCGGTTTTGATCAAGGATGACGGCACGGCGCGCGGCTTCACCCAGATCCTCCTGACGTACACGCTGAGTGTCATCACGGCCCTGCTCGGTCTTTCCACCCTCTGGCTCGCGTGCGGCACGCTGGCCCGCGACATCGAGGAATGCCAGATCCAGGTGGTGGCCACGAAGCCCATCGCGCGCTGGCAAATCTGGCTGGGCAAATGGCTGGGCATCATGTCGCTGAATGCCGCGCTGCTCGCCTTGTCGGGCGCCTGCGTTTACGGCTTGTTGCAATGGCGCGCGGCGAAATTGCCGGCGGCGGAACAAACCATCTTGCGCGAGCAGGTGCTCGTGGCGCGCGGGTCGGCGAAGCCGTCGGGCAATGACGCGGCCATTGAAGCGGAAACCGAACAGATTTTGGCGGAGCGTTTGAAGAACAATCCGGTGGAAAAGGCGGATGTGCCGGAGGTGCGCAAACAAATCCGCGAACTGGTCAGGTCGGATTTCCAGCTCGTGCCGCCGGCATATCAACGCACCTGGCAGATCGACCTGGGATTCGCCAAAAACTTTCTCAAGGGCAAACCATTGCAATTGCGGGTGAAATTCAACGCGGCGCAAAAAAGTCCGTCCGGCACTTTTCTCGCGTTGTGGCAGGTGGGGGTGCCGGGCAAAACCAAATTTTGGCGGACGGAGGTGCCGATGAGCCTCGCGCCGGACACGTTCCATGAATTTCAAATCCCACCGGACTGTTTTGATGGTCAGGGCGTGTTGACGATCATGTTCGTGAATCCGAATGACACGTCGCTGTTGTTCCCCCTCGCCGACGGAATTGAGGTGCTGTACCCCGAGGGCGGTTTTGCGCTGAATTTTGCCCGCGGCCTGGGAATCGTTTTTTGCTGGATGGCCCTGCTGGCGGCGCTGGGACTGGCGGCGGCAAGCTTTTTGACGTTTCCCGTCGCGGCGTTTTTTTCCCTGGGGATCCTGGTGATGGTGCTTTCCAGCGACACGCTGGCCGAATCGGTGGGGGCGGGCACGGTTGCGGGTGGCAACGAGGAAACCGGCGTCATGGGCCATTCGGCGGCGGACAACGTGGTGATTCCGTTGTTCAAGGGTTTGTTGGCGGTGTTCAAGCTGGTGGAAAATTTTTCGCCGGTGGATGCGTTGAGCACCGGGCGCAGCATATCATGGACTGAACTCGGCAGGGCCGTGGCGCAGATCGTTTTGCTGCTCGGCGGCATCGTCAGCGTCATCGGCATCCTGTTGTTCAATCGCCGGGAGCTGGCGACGGCGCAGGGAAACCAATGAACGCGCGCGCAAAAAAAATCCTGTTGCTGCTGCTGGCGGCGGCGTTGCTCTTCGGTTCGGGCCGGGTGCAGCAAGGGCTGAACCGCGATCGCCAGGACCTCGGGTTGACGCGGGCGTCGGTGTTGACGGGCGCGCCGCCGGTGCTGGCGTTCACGACGGTCGCGCTGGGCGGGTTCCGCGGGTTGATTTCCAATTATCTCTGGATTCGCGCCAATGATTTGCAGCTGGACGACAAGTTTTTCGAGGCCGCCCAACTGGCGGAATGGATCACGGCCCTCGAGCCGAATTTCACCCAGGTCTGGCTGTTTCAGGCCTGGAACATGGCCTACAACATTTCGGTGAAGTTCAAGGACTTTCCCGACCGCTGGCGCTGGGTGAAGCAGGGCATCGAACTGCTGCGCGATGAAGGCCTGCGCTACAATCCCAACGACATCCTGATCTATCGCGAGCTGGCCTGGTTTTTTCAGCACAAGATGGGGCAAAACCTCGACGACGCGAACTTGTATTACAAACGCGAGTGGGCGCGGGAAATGATGCCGTTCTTTGGCCCAAACGGAACGAACTTTTCCGCCCTGCTCCAGCCGCAAAGCACCAATGCCATGTTGCTCCGCGAAAAATACAAGATGGACCCGGTGTTTGCGGAAAAGGTGAATGCGCAATACGGTCCGCTCGATTGGCGGCTGCCTGAAGCCCACGCAATTTATTGGGCCGCCGTCGGCCTGGAAAAGGCCAGGGAACATCCGGAAAAAGTGAAGTCGGACGATTTGATCACCGTGCGCCGCAACATCTACCAGTCCATGCTCTACGCGTTCTATCACGGACGTTACATCGCCAATCCCTTCACCGGATCGTACGAACTGGTTCCCAACCTCGATCTGGTTCCCAAGGTCAACGACGCCTATGAGACGATGATGCGGGAAGAACCCAAATACAACGACAACATTGCCAACGCCCACCGGAATTTCCTGCGCACCGCGGTTTATTTTCTTTACGAAGACAACCGCATCGCCGACGCGGCAAAGTGGTTTCAATACCTGGGCGCGAAATATCCCGACAAACCCATCATAGATCATGAACCCGAGTCCTTCCCGCGCAATCTCACCCTGGATCAATATGCCATGTCCTGCGTGCAGGGCGATATCAACGACACGTCGCAGGACCGCACGACCGCGGCCATCGCCGGATTGCTCTCGCAGGCCTACCAGTCCCTGGCCCTGGGGGAGGACGACCGCTACGCCGGATTCAAGCTGCTCGCCACCAAGATTTACGGACATTACCAGGCCGCCATTTCCGACCGGAAAACCAACCTGCAACGCATCAGTTTGCCGCCCCTGGCCGACATCAATCGCGCCGTGCTCGACCGGTTGCTCGATCCGCAGCAGGGTGTGCCCTACGCCGCCCGAGTCATCATCCGCTCGCAACTGGACCTGCCGGCGGAAACCAACGCGCCACCGGCAGCCGTTGCCACCAATGCACCCGCGCCGGCTGCCCTGGCGCCGACGAATGCGCCCGCCGCCAATCCCGCCGCCAAATAATTTTCGACGCCGCCCGCCGCCTCGCGTAGCTTGATTCGCCTGTGACCAAAAAGGATGCCCCGGATCGCCCTCTGCGCGTCGGCCTGATTTCGCTCGGCTGCGCCAAGAACCTGGTGGACGCCGAAATCATGCTCGGCGCGCTGCTCAAGGACGGCGTGGAAATCACCAATGACGCCGCGCAGGCTGATGCCGTCATCGTCAACACCTGCTCGTTCATCGACGCCGCGCAGGAGGAGAGCGTGGACACCATCCTCGAATCGGCCGAAATCCGCGCCGCCCGGAACCGCGGCCAGAGTCTCATCGTTTCCGGCTGCCTGCCGCAACGGTTTCGCGATGAATTGCCCAAGCTCCTGCCCGAGGTGGATGCGTTCATGGGCATTGACCAGGTCGCCCAGGTGTCGGAAATCGTCCGGCAGGCGGTGGCGCGGCGCGCGGAACGGGTGGGAAAACATCGAACATTCAACATTCAACATTCAACTTCGAAAGAACAAATCGCCGGGCGATTGGCTGAATTGAACAAAGACGGTGCTGCCTCCGGGCACGAAAAGGAAGAACCACTTCGTGGCACGGGTAAATTCGGAAAAACCAAAACTGTTGTGGCGGCGCCTCGGCAGAGCGCCGCCATTCCGTCCGCCCAGAATACATCGGCGGCGCTCTCCCGAGCCGCCGCTACGCTTCGTGAGCCATTGCTCGAAGTGAGCCGGCGTCCGACCTTCATCCCCGACTTCGGAACGCCGCGCTTTCGCCTGACACCAAAGCATTTTGCCTATGTCAAAATTGCCGAGGGCTGCAACCATCCGTGCAGCTTTTGTATCATTCCCCGCATGCGCGGCTCGCATCGCAGTCGCCAGCAGGCGGACATCGTCGCCGAGGCGAAGGCGCTGATTGCCGATGGCGTCAAGGAGTTGAACCTAATCTCGCAGGATTCGACGTATTACGGCCTCGATTTGCGCCCGAAGTCTTTGCAGACGGCCACCGGCCGGGCGATTTCATCGCCGGAAAAATTTTCCGCGGCGGCCAAATCGCTCCCCGCCGATGCCGCGACCATTTGCACGCTGCTGCGCGAATTGAACGCGCTCAAGGGCGATTTCTGGATCCGGCTGCTCTACACGCACCCGGCGCACTGGACGGATGAACTGATTCAAACCATTGCTGACTGCCCGAAGGTGGCGCGGTACGTGGACATTCCGCTCCAGCACATCCACGAAAACATGCTTGAGCGGATGCGGCGCGAGACCTCGCAGCAATACATCGTGGACCTTCTCCGGAAAATCCGCACCGGCGTGCCGGGTATCACCTTGCGGACGACCTTCATCGTCGGTTTTCCCGGCGAGACCGAGGCCAGTTTTGAAACTCTGCTCGATTTTATCCGCGAAACCAGGTTTGAGCGGATGGGCGTGTTTGCGTATTCCAAGGAAGACGGTACGCGGGCCGGCGCGATGACCGGGCAGATTCCCGACAAGGTGAAACAGCAGCGCCGCAAGCTCGCGATGGCGGCGCAACATAAAATCGCGCGGCAGGTTTCCGAATCCTTCGTCGGCCGCGAAATCAAGGTGCTCATTGAAGGCAAGGCCAACGAAGAGCAACTCCGCCAGGCCAATGTCAGTTCATGGGAACATGGGTTGGTTCGGGAACCTGAAATCCGCAATCCGCAATCCGCAATCCGCAATTTCCTCGTCGGACGAGGAGAAGCCGATGCCCCGGACATTGACGGCCGGGTTTACGTACGCGTCCCGCAATGCGGGATGCCGATCGGTGAATTTGCGACAGTTAAAATCATCGGCCACACGGATTACGATTTGATGGCCGAGCCGGTTTGAACCGCTTTCGGCATTCATCTTGTCCATTCGGTGGGCAATCAGTCGAATCCGGCAAGACCAGTTGCACACGGCCTTTAAAATTACTCGACAAGATACTGAAATAATGCTGCGATGGCCATCAAGCTACGCTGATTACCTTTACTCAAGCTTCACTGGGAAGAAGCAGCCGCTGACAAGTGGCCCCGAGCTTTATGAAAAAATGCACTTATTGCGGGAAAGAATATCCTGATGAAGCATTGGTTTGTGAAGTTGACAAAGCGCCGCTCGAATTCTGCAATGTGCAATCGCTGGCACCTGTTCCTGATTCCCCAAAACCCGTGGCGATCCCAAGGAGCCGTCGGTGGAGACGGTTTATTCTTTACGGCCTTTTGTTCGAAGTGGTTTTATTTACGTTTGGTTTTTTGCTGCCCGAGAGTTGGCTACAAATTGAAGTGCGCAATTTCATTATCATCTCCCATTTGCCACTGATGCTTTTTGGAGGCTTATTGGTCGAGGGGTTGCACCTCGACGAAAATGTAATCGTTATGGTGCTTATTTCGCTGCTGGCCTTGATGATTATCGCATCAATCTGGGGTTATTTGATCTATCTGGTCGCTCGTTTCTTCAAATGGATGCTGGGCCGCTTTGTGGTTTCGCAACAGAAGAAATTGGTCCTGAAGTACAGCCTCGGTTTCGTAAGCGTTCTGATTTTGTTATGGGCCGTCGTGGCCAACTGGCCAGCGATACCCAGACCGTTCGCCGTTACGCCCGAGGTAAGATCAACCGTGGATGGCAACACGGCTTTTGCGATCGACCTGTATCAAAAACTCAAAGACCGCCCGGGCAATCTGTTTTTCTCGCCCTACAGTATTTCCACTTCGCTGGCGATGACCTATGCCGGCGCGCGGGGCCGGACGGAAACCGAGATGGCCCGGGTGCTGCATTTCCACCTCGCCCAAACCAACCTCCCAATCGCCTTCAGCGAACTGGCGGCGCGCATGAACCGGATTCAACGCTGGAACCGCATCACGCTGACGACAGCCAACTCGCTCTGGTGCCAGAAGGATTATCAGTTCACCGGCGCGTTTCTGAATCTGGTGCGCAAATTCTACCACGCGGAGGCCCGTCCGGTTGACTTCAAGCATTCCGCCATGGCCGCTGCCAAAGAGATCAACGACTGGGTCGAACGCAAGACGAAGGGGAAAATCAAAGACGCGGTCGAGCCGGGTCAATTCACCGATCTCACACGGCTGGTTCTGTGCAATGCGATTTATTTCAAGGGCAAATGGCAGCATCAATTCAAGGTGAGCGACACCAAACCCGCTCCGTTCCGTGTCTCGACCAATGAAACGGTGACCGTGCCAATGATGTCTCAGCAAGCCCATTTCAAAACGGCCCGCAGTGATGATGATTCGGTCGCGTTGTTGGAGTTGCCGTACTCGGGAACCGATTTGTCCATGATTATCCTGCTGCCTCAAACGGAGTATCCTCCACCCGATGTCGAAAGCCCTGGCCTGCCTGACTTGGAACGAAAATTGACCATTGACCATCTCTAGGTTTGGCTGGCAAAGCTCGACCAAGCCGAACCGGAAGAAACCTGGGTGGCCCTGCCCCGCTTCACCACCACCCAAAGTTTTGACCTGGTGAAGGAATTACAGTTATTGGGCATGAGCACGGCCTTCAATGTAAACGCGAATTTCTCCGGCATGGATGGGACCACCAACCTGTTCGTCTCCGATGTGATTCACAAGGCGTTTGTCGAAGTGAATGAGTCCGGTACCGAAGCCGCTGCGGTGACTGTGGCGATGGCGGCGGCAAAGGGCATGGCAGAGAGTTTCACCGTGGATCATCCGTTCATTTTCCTGATCCGTGAGAACGGCAGCGGCAGCATCCTGTTCCTCGGCCGCATCGTTGATCCGACCAAATGACAGCAGGCCCGGCAGGCTGTAACCGCCAAGGCGCCAGGTTCGCCAAGGTTGTGGGCAGCACGGCAGAAAGATCGTTTTATTGTAGGAGACGAGGTGACGAGTCTCAAAATTCCTCGGATTTTGAGAGACAAGTCAGAGACTCCTCACGTCGTCTCCTACTGCTGCAACAGGAGGTTAGAAATAAATCTGGAAAATATTCTTGGCGTCCCTGGCGACTTGGCGGTTAATTCCCGCGTGGCCACCATCGTTTTCGACATCGAGACTTCCGCGCTGCCGCTCGAAATTTTTGACGAGGCGCAGCAGGAATACCTGTTCCGCGAGGCGGAAAAGATTGCCGATGTACCGGCCCGCGAAACCAGACGCGCCGAAATCCGGCAGCAATTCAATCTCTGGCCATTCACCGCCCAGGTCGTCTGCGTCGCCATGCTCAATGCGGACACGCAACGCGGCCAAGTGTTGTTTCTCGCCGAAGATTTCGAGGAAGAAGCGGGTGAGGCGGGGCCGGTTGAGTTCATGCCCTGTGCCGATGAACTTGAATTGCTCACGGCATTCTGGGATGTGGCCAAGCATTACGATTCAGTCGTGACCTTCAACGGCCGCGGCTTCGATGTGCCGTTCATGTATCTCCGCTCGGCGCTGCTCAACGTGCCCATCTCGAAGAAGAACTGGCTGGGCTATCGTTACGCGGTTGAGCCGCATTGCGACCTGGCGGAACAATTCACGTTTTACGGCGTGAGCGGACGTGAGGGTGCGGCACGGCGATTCAACCTTGATTTTTATTGCAAGGCCTTCGGCATCGAATCGCCGAAAAGCCACGGCGTCACCGGCATGGACGTGAACACGCTGATGGCCGAGGGAAAGTTCCGGGAAATCGCCGAATATTGCCTGCGCGACGTCCGCGCCACGGTGGAGCTTTACCGCATCTGGAAGGAACGACTGGCGGGGATCAAGTAAATGCAGAAGCCAGAAGCCAGAAGCCAGAAGCCAGAAGCCGTGACGCTTGTTTGTTTTGCGCTGAAGGAAGAAGCCGCGCCGTTTCGGAAAATCGCGGCGGGCAGGTCGGATGTTTCTCTTCTCCTCACCGGCATCGGACGCCAGAATGCCGAAAAATCTGTCCGCGAATTTCTGAATTCAAGTAGGAGCCGAGGTGACGAGGCTCAAATTAGAAATCAGTCAGAGACTCCTCACGTCGTCTCCTACCAACCAACTCTGGTGCTGACCTGCGGTTTCGCCGGCGGGCTGAATCCGGAATTGAAACTCGGCGAAGTAATTTTTGAACTGACCGATCGGAGGGGCGAGTTCCACGAGCCCCAAGCTGAAAAGAAAATTGGGGACTCGCAGAGCTCGCCCCTCCGAGAGAAACTTTTTACCGCAGGTGCGAAACCGGCAAGGTTTTTCTGCGCTGACCGGATTGCCACGGCGGTCGCTGAAAAGGAGAGATTGCGCGTTGAAACCGGTGCGGACGCGGTAGAAATGGAGTCAGCGGCCATTCATGCCGTCTGCCGCGAGCGCGGGATTCCTTGTGCCACGGTGCGCGTGATTTCGGATACGGCCGGCGAGGATTTGCCGCTGGATTTCAATGCCCTGGCCAAGCCGGACATGAATCTGGATTACAGCAAGCTGGCATGGGCGATTGCAAAATCACCGGGGAAAATCGGCGCGTTGTTGAAATTGCAAAAAAAGACCCGGTTCGCGGCCAAACAACTCGCCGACGTTTTGGCGAAGCTCCTCTGAAGTCGCACGGCGACGACCGAAAATAGCCTGCAGTTTCAACTGCGGGCAAAGGAACAAAAACAAACCAAGCCCCGGCAGGGGCGAAAGAGACATCCGTTGTTGGTTTTCCGCCGCCCCTCCGGGGCTTGACCGCATTTTGCGATGAAACCCACGGTTGAAACCGCGGGCTATTTTCGACCGCGCCGCCGGCGCTCATTTTACGGCCGAGTCCGACTGGCTCATCGCCGGCGGGGACTGGTTTTTTTCTTTGTTGTGTTCACTGTAGCTGATGAAGGCTGCGCCGAGCATGATGAGCGCCACGCCGCTCCAGCGTACGGCGTCCACGCGCTCGTGCAGGAGGAATTGCGCCGCCAGCGTCGTCATTACGAAGCTGATCGCCGTCAGCGGCCAGACGAAGCTCACGTCGCGCTGGCCGAGCAGGTATTGCAGCAGGATAAAGAAAATCGTTTCCAGCAGCAGCCCGAACAGCACGTCCTTGTTCGTGAACCAGTTGCCGACCAGGGTGGCGACATTTTTCCAGACCGGCAAGGCCGCCTTGCGCTCGGTGTATTGCGCGCCAATTTCGTTGATCCCCTTTTTCAGGGCGATGACGCCGAAGGCCTCGAAGGCGAAGGCGATGAAGAGAATGATCAGAATTTTTGTCATATCACAAATCCTGGTAGCGAATCAGTTCGATGCCGAGTTGTTTAATCTGCGCTTTGACGCACGGGCTGACCAGCGCGTCGAACTCGGGTTTAAATTTATCCAGTGACGGATGCGAGTAAAGCTCGGAATCGCCCGGCGGCAGTTCCGGCAGCAGCTTCAGAACGTATGCTTCGTCCACGCGCGCATTTTGCAGCAGGCCGAAGGTGATTTGGGCATGTTTGATGCCGCGCTGGCGCAGCGGTTCGCGGGCACGGCGGGAGAGCCATTCATAAATCGCCGCATGTGAAACACGGTAAAACCAGCGTCCGTTGGTCATGCGCTGGCTGCGCTCGAGGCAGTCGCGGGTGAGCCGCAGGTGCCGGATACCGAGCTGTTCCGCATCCTCCATCAAAATGCTGAAGACGGCGGGGTGCAGATGCAGATGCAGGTGGCCGTTGACGTGGTCGAGGACCAACCCGGTGGCGCGGAACCGGTCGAACTGGGCATGGATTTCCGCCCGCAGCTGTTCGCGCAGGCGGCGCTGGAAAAAGTATTTCATGCCGGCGCTGACCGGGTGGTTGGAAAATTCTCCGGTCGCGGTGACCAGGCCGGGAATCTTTTCGGGCGGCAAGGCGGAATGCCCCAGCAACAAGGTCAGATGCAGCCCGATCCCGAGGTCGGGATTCTCCCTGGCCAGCGCGACGGCTTCGGCGCAGGCTGGTTCGTTCACCATCAGGCTGGCGCTGGTCAGGATCCCTTCGCGATGCGCCCGGATGACGGCCTGGTTGATGGAAGGCGAACGGCCGAAATCATCCGCGTTGACAATGAGGCGGCGATTCGATTGCGGATTGCGGATTGCGGATTGCGGGATTGTTGTCTCAGGGCGGTCCATAATTTGAGGCCGTTGCGCCCGCCGCCAACCGCAGCCAGCTTTGGAGAATCAGCAGGGTTTTATGCGCGTTATTGAGCCGCACCGGCTGCGGGCCAAAGACGTTGAACCGCTGCGCCTCCAATTTGAGCAAGAGCCGCCAGTAAACCGACCCCATCAATTCGGCGGCGACCATGGAACGCCGGTCTTCCGCGGGCAACGTCAACCGGGCGAGGCGATAGAAATTTCTGGCGCAGCCGGCGACATTGCCGGCCAGCCGCGCGAAGCGGTCGGAGTATTCGTGCCGCAAAATTTCGTCGGGGGATACACCGCATTTCTGCAACTTGGACAGCGGCAGATAAATGCGTCCTCGATCGGCGTCGGTGCGAACATCACGCAAAATATTGGTGAGTTGCAGCGCCTTGCCGAGGCAAATGGCATAGTCACGACAGGCGGGATTCTGGTAGCCAAAAATTTCGATGCTCAGCAAGCCAACAACCGATGCGACACGATGGCAATAAAGTTCGAGCGCTTCGAAGTTTTCATAGCGCTGGATGTCCAGATCCATCTCGCAGCCCTTGATCAATTCGTCAAAGAGCGTGAACGGCAGGTGATACTGGCGGATGATGGGTTCGAATTCCTGGTTGATGTTGAATTGCGGTGATTGGTTTTCACAGGCGCGGCGGACGTCCGCGCGCCATTCGGCAAGCTGGACGCGACGCGTTTCCGCCGGGACGGATTCGTCGTCGGCCACGTCATCCACTTTGCGGCAGAAGGCATAGAGGGCGGACATGGCGTCACGCCTGGCGCGCGGCAGCATCACAAAGGCGAGCGCCAGGTTGGACGCGCTTTTGCGGGTGATCGCGCGGCTGTGGTGCATTACGGTTCGAAGGTTGGCGGGGGCGGGTCCGGGGGCTTTTCTTCCGGGCGAATCGGCGGCAACCCGCCGGTTTCGGCGAGGGTGACAGGGCGCGAACGGTGTCGATGGTGGAGGCGATATTTACGCCGCCGGCGGCCGGTCTTGCGAAAGAAAAGCAGCCAGATCAACGCGCCGATCAATACCAGCAGAAAAACGCCGGCCATGATGAAAAAATTCACCCAGGTTGGTGGTATTCGGCCTACAGCTGGCAATCCGTCGTCCATGGTGTCAAATTAATTTCAGGGTTTCGGGTCGGTTCGTTTCAACGTCAGGCGTTTTCATCCGGTATTTTGTCGCCAAAGTCCATATTCAACCGTTGCATCCGGTAACGGAGTGAATGCCGGCTGAGTTTGAGCTGTTCGGCGGTGCGTGTCAGGTTGAAATCGCTTTGTTCCATCGCCTGGGTGATTAATTCCCGCTCCAGCCGCGCCAGCGCGTCGTCGAGCGATTCGTCGCGGGCGGCTTGCGGGGACGTGGTTTTTTGCAGGCGCGTTTCCACCGAGAAATCCGGCAGGCTGGACGACTGGATTTCGGACGTCGTTTCCAGAATCAGGGCGCGTTCGATGACGTTGCGCAATTCGCGAACGTTGCCGGGCCAGGTATGGGAAAGCAGTTTCTGGCGCGCGGCGGGCGCAATGGCGTGCACGTTCTTGTTCATCGTCATGCGGAACATTTTTAAAAAATGTCCGGCCAGCAGCAAAATGTCCCCCTCCCGGTCGCGCAGCCGCGGCAGGCGGAATTGCACCACGTTCAGGCGGTGAAACAAATCCTCGCGAAACTGGCCTTCGGCAATGGTCTGCACGATGTCGCGGTTGGTTGCGGCGATGAGGCGGACGTTGACCCGGAGTTCCTGGGTGCCCCCGACGCGGGTGAACGTGCCGTCCTCCAAAAATCGCAGCAACTTGGCCTGCAGCGGCTTGCTCATGTCCGCGATCTCATCCAAAAAAATCGTCCCCCCATCCGCCTCCTCGACCCGGCCGGGTTTTTGTTTCAGCGCGCCGGTGAACGCGCCCCGTTCGTGGCCGAACAGTTCGCTTTCCAGCAGGGTTTCGGGGATGGCGGCGCAATTGATACGGACGTAATTGGCTTCCCGCCGCTGGCTCAGCCCGTGCAGGGCGCCGGCAACCAGCTCCTTGCCCGTGCCGCTTTCGCCCAGAACAAGCACCCGCGCGTCGGTGGGGGCGACGGTTTGGATCAATTTCCGCAGCTCGCGGATGGTTTGTGATTCACCCACGATTTGTTCGAGGCTGAAAGTCTCGTTCGTGCGCGAGCGGAGTGCGGCGTTTTCCTGCAACAGTCGGTAACGCTCGGCGCAGCGGGCGACGGCGTGGAGCAATTCCTCCGGTGCAAACGGCTTGGACAAATAATCAATGGCGCCGGCTTTGATGGCGGCCACGGCCAGCTTGGGGGTGGCATAGGCGGTGAGCATGAGCACCGGCAGGTCGGGCCATTGGTTGTGGATTTTGGCGAGGAATTCATAGCCGCTCATGCCTCCGAGCCGGGCATCGGTGATGACCATGAAAAACTCCTCGTCCCGGAGCAGGTTCAGCGCTTCCTCGGCGGATTCGACCGTGCGGGCGGCATAATTCTCGCCCTTCAGCACCGTCTGGAGGGACAGGCGCATGTTCTTCTCGTCATCCACGACGAGCACGGATGGCAGCAACACACTCATGGGACCGGTTTCATGGATGCTTTCGCCGGGAAGATTAGGATAAATTTCGCACCTTTTCCAAGCTCGGATTCCGCGCGCGCCGTGCCGCCGTAGAGTTCGACGTTGTGTTTCACAATTGCCAGGCCCAGGCCCGTGCCGCGTTCCTTGGTGGTGTAGTAGGCCTCGAAAATCCGCCCGATTTTGTCGGGCGCGATGCCGGGCCCGTCGTCGCGCACGGAAATTTCGATCGAATGATCGCGATGACCCTGGGCGGTGACAAACACGTTGCCCTTTTCACCGAGCGCTTCGCGCGCGTTGGTCAAAAGGTTCACACACACCTCGGACAAATGGCCGCGCTGCATCAGCAAGGGCGGGAGGCCGTGTCCGAACTGGCGGTGGATGCGAATGCCCGACGGGACGGCGGTGGGAAACACCTGCGCAATCGCGCGGTCCATTTCCTCGATGACCCCGAGTTTCTCGACATGGCCTTCGCTCAATTGCGCATAGCCCATGATTTGCGTGATGACCCGGTCGGCGCGCATGACTTCCTCCTGAATGATTTCGATTTGCTGGGTCACCTCCGTTTTGGCGTCGCGCAAGGCGCGTCGCAGCGAAAAGGCGGTGCTGTTGATGACGGCCAGCGGATTCTTGATTTGATGCGCAAACTCGGCGGCGAGCCGGCCGGCGGAACGCAGTTGTCCCTCGCGCGCGGCGAATTCCTCCGCTTCCTCGACTGCCAGCCGCTGGCGTTCCAGCAGCGCCTGCGTGCCGTAGCAACAAGCCGTCGTGAGCAGCAACACCGTCATCCGCAGTGCGAACGGCTCGCCCCAAGCCTCATGCGCAGTCAGATCCAGCGCGCGCAGCGTGAATTCATCCAGGGTGTTGGCAATGGAAACATCCAGCGTGACGACCAGCGCGTAACAGAGGCTGATGGCAACATTCAGGAACAATTGGGAAAACCCGAGCGGAACACTCACCGCATTACGGACAATCAGGGCGATAAACAGCCAGAACAGGGGACTGTCCAAGCCGCCGGTGATCAGCGCTATGCCGGCAAGAAAAAGCCCGTCCACGAGGCTGCCGGTGACCACCGTCCATTGCACCACGGCCAGGGGCAGCCGCCGCAGGTTCAACAACAGCACGGCCAGAATGCCGCTGGCCAGCACGTAAAACCAGAAAATGTATTGTACCGTCTCCACCGTCACGTCCAGCGTGCTCAACGTCATGCCGAACCACGGGGTCGAAACAAACGAATAAAAGATGAACCCCACGACAATGGCCCGGACCGGCAGCATGATGTTCCGCTCCATGATTTCGATGCGGCGGAGCAGGCGCGTCGGGTCGGGCGCGGGGATTTCCAGCAGCGTGAAAAACCGCTTCCACCATTGCCAGAGGCTTGGTTTCATAAACTCGCGGCGGGTCGGAATTTTCAGCGCACCAAGGCCAGCGCGCGTTCGGCAATCGCTTCCACCGGCCACATCCGGCCAATGCCTTCGTAGCCGCACGAAAGCATCCCGGCGTCCGGACCGATGAACTCCACGCCGCGCGCTTTCAACGTTTTCACATTCTCCTGCGTGGCCGGGTGCAGCCACATTTTGCCGTTCATGGCCGGCGCGATCAAAATTTTCGCCTTCGGATTCAGCGCCAGCGCCATGCAGGTCAACGCGTCGTCCGCCAGGCCGTTGGCCAGTTTTGCGAGCACGTTGGCCGTCGCCGGCGCGATGAGCAAAAGGCCGGCGTCGTCCGCCATTTCGATGTGCGCCGGTTTCCAGCCCTCTTCCTCATCGTAAAGGTCCGTCACCACCGGATGGCGCGAGAGCACCTTGAACGGCAGCGGCGTGATGAACCGCTGCGCGTCGGCGGTCATCACCACGCGCACGCTGCATTTCTGCTTCGTCAGCAGGCTCGTCAGGTCCGCCGCCTTGTGCGCGGCAATCGAGCCGGTCACGCCCAAGATGATGTTTTTATTCATGCAGCAACTCCGTTTCAATATTCCGGCGGTTGGGATCGCGCCACGCGGAATTTCTCCGCCTCGACAATCGTCAGCATCCGCCGCAAATCCTCCGGGATGGTCGAACTGATCAAAAGGTAATCGAAGTTCTTCCACTGCGCGATTTCCTTCCGGGCGATGCCGAGCCGCTTTTGCATTTCCTCCGGCGCGTCCGCCGCGCGCTTTTTCAACCGTTCCGCCAGCACGGCCAGGGAGGGCGGCGTCAAAAACACCGTCACCAGCGCGCACTTCAATTCCGGTTCCTTCCGGGCCCGCGCCCGGATGGTCGCCGCCCCCTGCACGTCCACGTTCAGCAGCACATCCCGGCCGCGCCGCAATTTGTCCAGCAGTTCGGCGCGCAGGATGCCGTAGCTGCGGCCAAAAACCGTCGCGTGTTCGATGAATTCCCCGGCCTGCACGCGCCGTTGGAAATCCTCCGGTTCCAAAAAATAATAATCCACGTCGTTCTTCTCGCCCGGGCGCGGCTCGCGGGTGGTACAGGTGACCGCGCGGATCATGTCCGTCCGCGCGGCGAGCAACTGGTTGCACAGCGTGGTCTTGCCGCCGCCCGACGGGGCGGAGATCAGAATCAGAAGCGGGCTGACTTCCGCCATCCTGGTGGATCGACTTACGCCCTTCGGTTCTTGACTCTCGACATTCATATCACCTGTCACTCGTCACGTTACTCGACGTTCTGCGCCTGTTCGCGAAACCGTTCCAGTTCCGCCTTGAGTGTCACCACCTCGCGCGAAATCACCGCGTCATTCGCCTTGGACCCGATGGTGTTGATTTCACGGTTCATTTCCTGCGCGAGAAAATCCAGCGTGCGGCCCACCGGCTCCTTCGCTTTCCGGCAATCCTCGAACTGCTGGAAATGGCTTTGCAGCCGCGTCAATTCCTCCGCAATGTCCGACCGGTCGGCGAACAAAACGACTTCTTTCAGCAGCCGCTCGTCATCCGGCGCGATGTTTTCCAGCCCGGCGCTCCGGATGCGTTCGAGCAGTTGCCGGCGGTAATTCTCCGCCGTTGCCGGCGCCTGCTGCTGGATTTTTTCCGCGCTGTGACGCATCACCCGGAGGCGGGCGGCGAGGTCCTGCGCCAGGTGCGCGCCCTCGCGCTCGCGCATTTTCACCAGCGCCGCCAGCGCCTGCTTCAACGCTTTCTCCACGACCGGCCAGAGGTTGTCGGCGCTGACCAGTTCCTCGTCCGATTGAAACACGCCGGGGGCGCGGACCAGTTGGTCCAGCGTCACCTTGTCGGCGAGTTTGAGTTGTCGGGCGAGGCGGTTGAGTTCGGCGGTGTAGGCTTTGGCCAGGGGCAGGTTGATGTGGGCGCGCGCCGACTGCTTGCCCTCGGCGGTGTGGATGGAAATCCGCGCCGTCACGCGTCCACGGGCAATGTGGCGGTTGATCGCATCGCGCACCGGCGTTTCGAGCATGTCCAGTTCGCGCGGCAGGTTCACGGAGATTTCCGTCTGCCGGCGGTTCACCGCGCTGAGTTCCACGGTGATTTTGAAGCCGTCCCGCGCGCTCTCGCCGCGGCCGTAGCCCGTCATGGATTTCATTCCCGTCCAATATGCGAAAATCCCCCGCCGCAGGCGAATAAATTTTCAAAACGCGTCTGGCGAAGCGAATTCAAATCAACCTAGACGCCGTGAAAATGCAGGTTTAGCATTCAACAATATGAAACGCCTGTTTATATTGATAATCGCGTTTTGCTTCTCCGTCGCGAATGCAGACGAGGTAACAGGTAAAATTATCAGCTGTGGAATATTTGCGGTTCCGATCAAGCATACAACTCAAGAAGTCCCAGAAGCATTGTCAGGAACAATGCGAATTTATTCTGGACTGCCAAATCTCATAGTTGCAACCAATCGTTTAACGGCAAAAATTGGTGTTCACTTCGGTATCATCTATGAGATTTCCAACTTGCCAGTTAAAGATGGTGAAGAGGTTGAATTGGTAAGGGTCTATAAATATCCCACTATCAAAAAGCCGGACGGAACAACTTCGCAGGGGTATGAATGGAAGCCAAAAGAATTCGTCAAGGATGGTCGCGTCGTTGATTATTTTGGTTACGGACTTGACCATGATTATGAACTTGTTCCAGGTGTTTGGGAATTTGAAATAAAATACAAAGGGAAAACCCTTTGCGCTCAATCGTTCGTCTTGTCCAAAAAGTAATCTGATTCTTTTGCTCCACTTATTGCCACTTCATTTTTGTGACGGATTTTTTAGAGCGGAGAAATTTCAGTGCCTCCCGGAAATCCTTCAGCAGCGGCGCTTCAAACAAACTCAAAATCCACGTCGGGAAAGGTCTTGGTCCGGCGCCGGTCGTTCGTCAGGTGCGGAAGATTCAACACCGCCGCCTGCGCACGGATGAAAAAATCCGGCAGCACCGGATCGTCGGAATCCTTGCGGCGATATTGGCGGAACGCCATGCCGGCACGCCAGGCGGCATCGGTATCCAGCGGAATTTTTTCAAAATCGCGCAAATCTTCCTCCACCGCTTCGCGGGTGCGTCCGCCCGCCGCGAGTTCGCCATAAGTCACGGAACTGACCGCGAGCCGCCCGCGTTGCGCCCAATGCTCGATGGTCTTCAGGCAGGCGCGATGTTGCGGATGTTTCTTGTCCAGCCAGGCGACAATCACCGAGGTGTCCACGAGAATCATGGGCGGGTTCTCCGCAATAATTCTTCACCGGAAATGTCTCCGTCCCAGGTTCCGGCGCGGGCGCGGATATGTTCCACAATGGCGTTGCGCGCCGCCGGGTCATGGCGGACATAATTTGCCGCCGCCGCGCGTAAAACCTCGGTGGGATTGGTTTTGGCGGCGCGCGTCTTGGCGCGGAAATCCCGCGCCAGCGATTTGGGTAAACGAATGGTCAGCGTCTCTGTCATACATGAATTGTAACACGACAAGGCGATGGGTCAAGCCCGCAAAAATTTCAGCGCGTTTTTTGTTCGGAGTTCCGCGTTCACGCGGCCTCGGAACCGCCTGAAGGCGGAACTCCAAACTTCAGAATGAGTCGCTGCCAGAATTTATCGAAGTTTTTTCAGTGCCTCCCGAAAATCCTTCGGCATCGGCGCTTCAAAACTCATTTGCTCTTCCGTGCGCGGATGCACGAATGACAGCTCGCGCGCGTGCAGCATCACGCGCGGCGCGGTGTAATTCGTCAGTTCCTTCAACCGCGCATTCTGCCGCGCGCCGTAGGTTTCGTCGCCCACGAGCGGGTGGCCGAGGAATTGGAAATGCACGCGGATTTGATGCGTGCGGCCGGTATGGATTCGCGCCTCGACCAGCGTGGCCGAGTTCAATTTTTCCAGCACGCGGTAACTGGTATGCGCCGCCCGGCCGGAAGCGTCGTCGCGCACGGCCATGCGTTTGCGATGGGACGGATGCCGCGCGATGGCGGCGCGGATTTCGCCGGATTCGCGCGCGAGTTCGCCGCACACAATCGCATTGTAAATTTTTTCAACCCGCCGCCCGGCGAACTGCGCCGAGAGCGCGAGGTGGGTTTCGTCGTTTTTGGCGACGACCAGGCAGCCGCTGGTGTCCTTGTCGAGCCGGTGCACGATGCCGGGCCGGGCGACGCCGCCGATGCCGCTGAGCGAACCCCGGCAATGGTGGAGCAGGGCGTTGACCAAGGTGTGTTCCTCATGCCCGGCGGCGGGATGCACGACGAGTCCGGCAGGTTTGTTCAGCACCAGCAGCGATTTGTCCTCGAACAGGATGTCGAGCGGCATGGCCTCCGGCCGGGCTTCGGCGGGTTTGGCTTCCGGCCACTGGATTTCAATCTGTTCACCGGCCCGTGGCGCATGGGTGGGTTTGACGGTCTTGCCGTTGACGCGCACATGGCCGTGTTCAATCAGCCGTTGCCAGGCGCCGCGCGAGGCGGCGGGGAATTTTTCACGCAAAAAAATGTCGAGCCGGCCGGCCGGAAGCGATGTTTCGACGGTGAAAGTTTCGGTGCGCATCTCAACGTGACACGTGGCAAGTGGCAGGTGACAAGAAAAGCAGAGAGGACGGTGGCTGGGGATTTTTCATGTCACTTGTCACACTTCACTTGTCACATTTTTCGGCGTGTGCTCGGTTTTCCAGGTGATGAGGAAAATCAACGCCACGCCGGTGCAGATGGCGGTGTCGGCGACGTTGAAGGCGGGAAAATCAATGACGTGGCCGTTGCGTTGTTGCAGGTAAAAGTAGAGAAAATCCACGACCGCGTGACGGCTGGGCAGCAGGCGGTCAGTAAGATTGCCGGCAATACCGCCAAAAATCAGTCCAAAGGCAATCTGGCCGCCAGGCGTGTGCGAACTGAAGTGATGACGTGTAAGATATAGCGCGACCAGCGCGAACACGGCGACCAGAGCAAGGGTGGCGTTATTGCCACTAAAGTGGCTCCAGGCCGCGCCGGTGTTGCCCCAGTGGACCAGTTTGAAGAAACCGGGAATGACAGTCTTTTCGTCGCCCAAGTCGAGGTGATGAACCACCAGCCACTTGGTGAACTGGTCGAGCGCAAGGACCACCAGCGCGAGCGCGGCGATACCGCGGTTGGATTTTTGAAAAATGGTATTGGCGGCGGCCACGAGAAGAGTTTCAAGCTTCAGATTTCAAGTTTCAAGTCCGAACGAAGTACAAAGTCTGAAGCCCAATGCTGAAAATCGCTGTTCGCCCCTACTTTGGACTTTGGATTTTGGTCCGCAGTGACTATGCTCCGCCCATGGCGCTGGTGCGCATTTTGGTGGACGGCTACAGTCTGTTGCACAACTGGCCGGAGCTGGCTCCCGGCCGGCCGCGTCATTCGGCGCGGGCGCGCGAGGATTTGATTCATGTGCTCACGCGCTTTCAAGACGTGACCGGCACGCCAATCACGATTTTCTTTGATGGTTCCGGCGCGCCGCCGGGAACGCCGCCGCCCGAATCGCCGCCGGCGGTCGAAGTTTTGTTTTCGCGCGCGGGCCAGACCGCCGACCAGATGATCGAGCGCGTGGCGCACCGGTTCAGCGCCTACGGCGAAGTGCTGGCCGTCACGGACGATGTGGCCGAGCGCGAGACGGTCACGGGGATGGGCGGCCTGGCGTCCAGTTGCGCGAACTTTATCCGCCTGGTTGAAAATGCGCTGGCGGAATGGCAGGATGAATTACACGATTACAACCGGGCGGAGCGGAACCGTTTCAACCGGAGCCACAAGCGAGATTTGAAATGAAGACCCGAACGCACCAAAATCGAATGCTTCAACCGGCGTTGCTGCTCGCGGCGCTGCTCGGCGGAATGTTCATGGCTCCGGCATTGCCCGCACAACCGGAGGTGCGGAAAACAGACAACCGTCTTCTGCTCGTCTTTGACACGTCGTCGGAAATGAAGCGCCGCGTGCCGGCGGTGAAGGCGGCGCTCAACGCCATGCTGATGACCAGCACGAACAACGAACTGCGTCCGAACGACACCATTGGCGTATGGTTCTTTGACAGCGAGTTGCATGCCGGGCAGCTTCACCTGCAACGGTGGGCGCCGGACAACGCGGCCGTCATTGCGTCGAACATCAACGTCTTTGTCGGCCGGCAGCGGTATTCAAAAAAAACCAGCTTTGATGTGTTCGTGCCGCAGCTGAACCAGATCGTGAAGAATTCCGAACGGTTGACGGTGGTGATTTTCTGTGACGGCGACGGGGAAATGCACGGAACACCCTATGACAGCGGGGTGAATCAAATCTTCCACCAACGCCAGGCCGAACGGAAGAAGGCGCGGCTGCCCATTGCCGTAGTGTTGCGCTCGCAACTGGGTAAATACGTTGATTGCGTGGTGAGTTTCCCGCCCCAGCCGGTGACCTTGCCGGTGTTTCCGCCTTTGCCCGAGCCTGCCCCTGCGCCAACCAAGGTGGCGCCGGCTCCGCCGCGGCCCAGCGTTCCGCCACTCATCATTATTGGTACGCCCATCACCAACCGTGTGCCGCCGTCAGCGCCGCAACCAGCACCGCAACCAGCACCGCCCGCAGTGACACCAGCGCCGGCCAATCCGCCGCCGCTGGCTGTCACCTCAACGCCCGCGCCCGCGGCGGTCGCCGAGGTGAAACCGCCAGATGGGGCACCCTTGACGCGGGCCGGCGCTGTTCCCTCACAACTCAAAATCGACACCGCATTGCTGCCCCAGACGAATGCCGTTTCCCCGCCGGCCGAAGATTCCGGGATTGGCCGCAAAGGGGTCTGGGTATTGGGTGTGGCCTTGCTGGCGGTGGCGGGAGGGGTGGTGATGTTCAGGTTGGGCCGGGCCCGGCGGTGAAAAAGAGTTGATTCCGCCCGTGACTTTTGGGCGCAGGTCTGGAAAATTCCCGTCCATGAAAGCATGGATTTGCATTTATGCCATCGTCTTTGCCGCAGGAGCGGTGACGGTTTCGGCTGAAGAAACCAACACCCAAACCGGCTCCGGCACAATTGCTGTTCCGCCGTCGGCGAGCGGGGTCTCAACCTCCACAGCAGCCAAAGAGGTGAAACCAACGGCCGTTGCGCCGGCGATGTCCACCAATGCCGTTCCCGCCCAATCCAAAACCGCCACCACGCCCCGAATGTCGCCGGGTGCCGCCACCCCGATGGCCGAGACTTCCGGGCCCGGCCATAAGGGCGTTTCGACCAACCCGCCGCCCACACCGGCGGAGGCGGAAGGAGTGAAACCGCCGGAAGAAGTGTCATCGGCGCCCAGCAACAACGTTTCCGCTGAAACCGGGGGCACGGCGGCGGCGCCACCGGCGAATGGTCCCACTCCGTCCCCGGACAATACCGGGATTGGCAATAAAGGGGCCCTGGCCATTGGTGCGGCCATCTTGGTGGCGGCCGGCGGCCTGGCGGCTTTCATGTTGCGCCGTTTTAGCATTGCTCCACACGGAAGCCTCATCACGAGCGCGATGAACGTGACCAAACACGAGGACAAGGATGAGGACAAGGACGTCGTCAAGCCTGAGGAAAAACCCGAGGAAAAGAAGGTGGAAAAGAAATTCCCGCCGCCGATGACGTAAAATGTCCAATTCCGAACGTGACTTTCGGCCGCGGGTCTGCAAAATTTTGCGCCCATGAAAACAATTCATTTACTGTGTGCGCTCGGCCTTTTTGCCGTCGTTGCCATGGCTCCGGCCCAGGAGGCCAAACCGGAAGCGAAGCCTTCGGCCGCTGCGCCGGATTTCACCGATCCGGCCAAACTCACCGAGAAGGCGCCCGAAACCTTCAAGGTGCAGTTCGACACGACCAAGGGGAAGTTTACCATCGAAGTCACCCGGTCGCTTTCGCCCAACGGCGCGGACCGCTTTTACAACCTTGTTCGTTCCGGCTACTTCAAGGACATGGCTTTCTTCCGCGTGGTGTCCGGTTTCATGTGCCAGTTCGGCATCCACGGCGACCCGGGCGTCTCGGCGAAGTGGCGCACGGCGGCGATTCCTGACGACCCCGTCAAGGGCAGCAACACGCGCGGTACCATCACCTTCGCCACCGCCGGCCCCAACACGCGCACCACCCAGTTGTTCATCAACTTCGGCAACAACGTCAATCTCGACAGCATGGGTTTCTCGCCTTTTGGCAAAGTGACCGAGGGAATGGACGTGGTGGACAAGATTAACAGCGAGTATGGCGACGGTCCTCCTTATGGTTCGGGGCCGAATCAGGGACGCGTCCAGGGTGAAGGCAACGCCTACTTGAAAAAAGATTTCCCGAACCTCGATTACATCAAATCCGCGACCATATTGTCGGTAGAATTGCCTGCAAAGAACGACATAATCAGATAATTATTTATGAGCGAAGTTGCCATCCTTACCACCAGTGCCGGCGAAATGGTCATTGAATTCTGGCCGGACGTCGCGCCCAAGACCGTCGAGAATTTCAAGGCGCTGGCCAACAAGGGCTTTTACGACGGCACTTGTTTTCACCGCGTCATCAAGGGCTTCATGATTCAGGGTGGCGATCCGCTCACCAAGGATCCGGCCAAGGAGGACATTTGGGGCACGGGCGGCCCGGGTCACACCATCAAGGCCGAGTTCAACGACCGCTCGCACGTGCGGGGCGTCATTTCCATGGCCCGCTCGAATCATCCTGATTCCGCCGGCAGCCAGTTTTTCATCTGCCACGGCGATCCCACGTTCCTCGACCGCCAATACACCGCGTTCGGCAAGTTGATCAAAGGCGACGACGTACTGGAAAAAATCGCCACCACGCCCACGCATCCGCAGGACCGGCCCGACAAGCGCATGGGCATCGTCAGCATCAAGATCGTTCCGCATGACACGGTGAAGTGATTATTGCATCGTAGCCGCGTCTCGTAAGAGCGCGGTGCTTCCGCGCTTTGACAAGCGCGGCTACAGCGGCTACAAAGCGTGGAAATTCCTGAACTTGCAAAAATGCTGGTCGCCCTCGGCTGTCCCGCGGAAAAATCCGCCGACATGGCCGCACAACTTGACAAACGCGCCCACCAGCTCGCCGCGCAAAAAGGCCGCAGTTATGAGGAGGCGTTGCAACATTTGCTGGCTTTGATGAAGCAAGGTTGGGCGGCGCAGGGAAAAGAACTTTGAATTTACGATTTACGATTTACGATTGACGCCATGAATCAATTGCCGGCAGTCAAACCCGGCTCGTAAATCCAAAATCGCAAATCGTAAATGATCAGGCCTTGGAAAAAACTCCGTTCGACGCCCATCGGCGATTTCCGCATCTTCAAACTGCGCTCGGACGTCTGCCTTTCGCCGCGCACCGGCAAGGAACACGATTTTTACGTGCTCGACAGCGTCAACTGGGTCAACGTCCTCGCCGTCACGCCCGACCGGCAGCTCGTGATGGTGGAGCAATACCGCCACGGCTCGAACACGGTGGAACTGGAAATTCCCGGCGGCATGATGGACCCGGGCGAGACCGACCCGGTGGTGGCTGCCGTGCGCGAATTGCGCGAGGAAACCGGCTACGCGGGCGAAAACGCGCGCCCGCTCGGCCGCATCTGGTCAAATCCCGCCATAATGAGCAATCAAACCTTCACCGTGCTGATTGAAAACTGCCGGTTGAAGCACAAGGTGAAGTTTGATGGTGGCGAGGATTTGGTGACGCGGCTGGTGCCGGTGGCGGAAATGCCGAAACTCGTGGCCGACGAAAAAATCGGCCACTCCCTCGTCGTCGTCGCGTTGTACCACTTCGATTTGTGGCAACGGGGATTAAAAAAGGAGGCTTGAAGCGGTGCCCATTTTTCTCGAATGCCGGCGTTGCACGGTCTGTTGCCGCTGGCCGGGGCAGGTGCGCTTGACGGATAAGGAGATCGCGCGGTTGGCCGCATTCAAGGGCATCAGCGAACACGAATTCATCCAGCAATTCACGCGTTTGCGCCAGGACCGGCAGGGGCTGGCGTTGCACGAGCAGCCGGACGGCGCCTGTATTTTTCTGGAAGCCAACGACTGCGCGGTTCAACCGGTCAAGCCGCAGCAATGCCGGGAGTTCCCCAATCTCTGGAATTTTCCCGGCTTTGAAAAAACCTGCCACGCCATTCCCTGCGAAGTCAGCGCCGCGGAATACGACCGCCGCGTCGCGCTGATAAAACGGAAAGGGAACCACGGATGAACCCGGCGCGAGAAGGATTGGTGGATTGATGGACAAATGGATTACTGGAGTTTCTGGCAATCCATCAATCCATGCATCCAACACCCCATTGGCTTATTTACCCAAGGTTTACCAGATCAATGTCCACCGCCAGCGTCACGTCGTTCGGCAACGCGAGCGTCTCGATGATATTTACGGTAGCACCCGCGTCTCGCGGGTTGAATTCGGCGTCCCGCCGAATTCTGTTGTGTGACATAGGTTGCAGGCAATCGGGCAAGTGTGAAACGTTCGTTCGTCCCGCAACAGTTTCGGGCGGGACGCCCGAAACAACAGGCCGGAGGCCTGTGCTACCCCAGACTCACCGGATCAATATCCACCATGAGCGTTACGTCTTCGGGCAAGACGAGCGTTTCGATGATTTTTGCCAGGGCCAGGCTCAGTTTGCTCATCGCGCGCGTCCGCAGCATGATTTGGTAGCGGTAAAAAGTTTCCGCGCGCAGCAATGGTGCCGGCGCCGGACCGGCGATGATTAAGTCGCGGAAGTCCACAGTCTTCAGTCCACAGTCGGATTTTGCGCTGGCCGGACCGTCTGAGGGCTGAGGACTGTGAACTGTGGACTGCGGATTGCGGACTGCGGACTCAAGGACTTTTCGCAAATGTTCGGCGGAAAATTTTACCTTGTCCTCATTGCGGCCCTTGAGCGTGAGCAGCGCGACACGACTGACGGGCGGATATTTCAGTTGTTCACGGAACTCGATTTCCTGTTCGTAAAAGCCGGGGAAGTCGTGGCGGCGCGAGTATTGAATCGCCGGATGAAACGGCGCAAATGCCTGCACGAACACCTCGCCCTCAACGTCGCCGCGGCCGGCGCGCCCGGCGACCTGCGTGAGCAGTTGGAAGGTGCGCTCGCCCGCGCGAAAATCCGGCTGATGTAGCGCGAGATCGGCGTAAATGATGCCCACGAGCGTGACGTTCGGGAAATGCAGCCCCTTCGCAATCATCTGCGTCCCGACGAGGATGTCGGTCTTGCCGGTGCGGAAATCTCCGAGCGTTTTCCGGTAATCATCCTTGCGTTTCATCGTGTCGGCGTCCATGCGTTTGACGCGCGCTTGGGGAAATAGTTTGGCGAGCGTCTCCTCGACCCGCTGCGTGCCCGTGCCGGCAAAACGAATCGCGGGATTTTTGCATTTTTCGTTCGGGCAAACGGACGGCACCGGCGCGACATGACCGCAAATGTGGCAGCAAAGCTTTTGCTCCTGCCGATGAAACGTGAGCGCCAGGCTGCAATTCGGACATTGCGCCACGTAACCGCATTTCGGGCATTGCAGCGAAGTCGAGTAGCCGCGCCGGTTCAAAAACAAAATCGTTTGCTCGCCACGTTCGAGCCGTTGGGTGATGGCTTCCTTGAGTTGTGGCGAAAAAATCGGGATGCCCTTTTCGCTGCGCGCGGCCTGGCGCATGTCCACAACGCGGACACGCGGCATTTTCTGGTCGTCCACGCGCTCCGGCAATTCGAGCAGCGTATATTTGCCGTGTTTGCAATTGTAATAGCTTTCCAGCGACGGTGTGGCCGAACCGAGCACGACGACGGCATTTTCCATCCGGCCGCGCATAATGGCCACGTCGCGGGCATGGTAGCGCGGCGCTTCCTCCTGCTTGTTGGTGTGCTCGTGTTCCTCGTCCACGATGATGAGGCCGAGCGGCTCGACCGGCGCAAAAATCGCCGAACGGGCGCCAATGACGATGCGGGCACGGCCTTGGCGGATTTTGTGCCATTCGTCATGGCGTTCGCCGGCGGACAAATGCGAATGCAAGACCGCCACGAGCGTTTGCAGTCTGCCGGAACTGAACCGCGCCTTGAATCGCTCGACCGTCTGCGGTGTGAGCGAGATTTCCGGCACAAGCACAATCGCACCCTGGCCTCGTTCGAGCGCGTGGGCGAGGGCTTGGAGGTAGATTTCCGTCTTGCCCGAGCCGGTGACTCCATGAAGCAAGAAAACTTGAGATGGCTTTGCGGTGTCCGATTCCTGTTGTGTAGCACCCGCGTCTCGCGGGTCATGTTTGGCGTCCCGCCGAACATTTTCAAGGGTGTCGGATGCCACCGGCGTCCAGATGTAAGGATAATCTTCCATGGGTCCGACCAGCCCAATCGTCCGCGGGTTGTTCCAAATGTAATCCCAGGTTTTGTGCAAGTCTGCTTCGGATCGAATCAGGCGGTCAAAGGATTCATCCGTCCAGACCGGCCCGGAACGTTGCATCACCTTGTTCACCTCGTGGGCGGAAAATGATTTGATACTGTGTAGAATTCCGGTGAGCGAGTGGACCCCGTCTTTTCCGGCTTCCTGAGTCGGTAAAGGTTGAATCAGCAAATGAACGTGGTCAGGCATGACACACGCGGCGTAACATTTCACTTTTTTACCGTGCCAGTGATGGCAGGCTTCCAGCGTTTTGGTGCGCGCCTCGGGAGAAAGAACAAGCTTATCGTGCGTCCGCCAGGTGACGTGATAGGTAAAACCCGGAATTTCAAAATGCGGCAGGCTGCGTTTGCGGGCGGTGGTTTCTGAAATCGGACCGGGTTTGGTTGCCGTACGAGAAGCGGGCGCGACGCCCGCCTCCACCCGCGTCCCGCGGGTGCTACCACAGCGATTCATCGCCGCGATGATTTTCTCCAACGCTTTTGCCTGGGCATCATTCAATGCCAGCGGCTGGGACGGCAGAATATGTTCGCGGGCATACGGATCGCGCTCGGAAATCTGCGGGGCAATCTCAATCAGACCGCGGTCTTCAAGTTTGCGGACAGTGGCGGCGGTGGTTTCGGCCAGTTCGACCAACTCCTGCAACGGCAATTCACGCCGTTCTTCGATGATGTTCCACACCTCGTGTTGACGTTTCGGCAATTTTGGAAATTCGCCGGGCGGTGGCACTGCGCGGACAAACAATCGCTCGCGCCAGCCGGATTCCT
>JBKQOA010000025.1:0-32012 GCA_052145735.1 Limisphaerales bacterium | reverse complement strand
TGCCGGATTTGCACGCCGAGGATGAAAGCAAAAAATCCGCCGATCTTAAAACCAGTTTGAAACCTTCCGGCGGCCAGTTGGCGGGCATCGGTATCGCCCTGGCGGTTGTGTGGGGTTTATTGTATTTCTTCATCGCGCCGATTTTGGGATTGGTTTGGGCGCTGCTCAACTTGCCGGCGAATTTGCTCGACCCGACCAAATATGGTTTGATCGCAGTCGCCTACATCGGATCGTTCATTGTCGTTGCAAAAAACTGGGACATGTTCCGGCGGAAACATTTTACGCTCGGCGTCGTCGCGCAATTTCTTTACGTCGCAGCCCAGACGGGCATCTTCAGTTTCTGCGTCAATTATATCATTGAGAACGACCCCGACGTGACGCCTGCGAAAGCGGCGACGATGCTGGGCGGCATCGGTTTTGTCCTGTTCACGGTTGGACGCTTTTGCGGCAGCGCCGTCATCAGCCAGTTCAAGCCGCATCTGGTGCTCGCGGCCTACGCGGCCATCAATGTGGTGCTGGCGGCGGTGTGCATGGGCGGCGGCAAGCTGGGCATGTATGCGATGTTCGGCACCTTCTTTTTCATGTCCGTCATGTTCCCGACGATTTTTGCGCTGGGCATTCGTGGACTGGGCGACCACACCAAGCTCGGCTCGTCGCTCATCGTCATGTCCATCGTGGGCGGGGCAATTGCCCCGCCGCGCATGGGGCACATCGCCGATGTCCACTCGATGCGCCTGGGCATGGTGGTGCCGCTGGTGTGCTTTGTCCTCATCGCGGCTTACGGCCTGTTCTGGCAAAAGCTGGAAGCCAAGGACGCGGCGAAATAATCCCATCGCTCAAATTAAAACGCCCACGGCAATCCGTGGACGTTTTTTGTTTGCGATTGAAAAAATCCGCCGGCATCAACCGGAAATCAGTATTGTGTTCGCGTATTGCACCGTGTCACCGGTGCGGATCAAACCAATGGCGTGCGGCACGCGCTTCTTGAATTCCACGTGCGGTTCGAATTTCAAAGGCACGCCCGCGAATGCCCTGGCAAACTTAGCCTGCGTCGCCGCTGTATTGTTTTGTTTGAACTCCCGCGCCAAGTATGCCTGCGTGGCGTTAAAATTCACCCGGACGGCGGCCAGCACCTGCAATACCGTCGGCACATCATCCACCAGCGAAATGTCCACCGTCTCAATTTGCGGCCAGAATGGAAAGCCCCGGTCGGCGATGACCAGTGCGTTGGTGTGCCGCACCCTCGCCAGAAGGGAAAGGATTTGGGGATTAAGGATTCCCGTGTTGATCATGGAATAAATTTAGTGCCGGGTCAGCGCCACGCCAAGCTTTAACAGCTTTTGCACCCCGGCTTCCGAGTTTGCTTCGGCGTAAATCCGTAAAATCGGCTCCGTGCCAGACCCGCGCAGCATAAGCCAGGAGGAATCCGTCGCGACAAATTTCACCCCATCGAACGTCTTCACCTCCGTCAGCGGCGAGCGTAGAAGCGTTCCCGGCGGATTGGTCTTGAGGAATTCCATCAGCGACGCGCGCTTTTCGAGCGGGTAATGCGTGTCAATCCGCCCGTAACAATGCGGACCGAATTGTTTCTCCAGCTTCGCCAGCAGTTGGTTCACCGAAACACGCCCGGTGGCGAGCAGTTCCAGCAGCATCAGGCCGGCGGCAATGCCGTCGCGTTCGGGAATATGGCCGGGAAAACCGATGCCGCCGCTTTCTTCCGCGCCGAGCAGCACACCACCCTTGAGCATCTCGGTGCAGATATATTTAAAACCGACGCCGGTCTCGACCAGTGGCAGGCCGTATGCCGCACACATTTTGTCCACCATCGAAGTGGTTGTCAGTGCCTTGACGACGCGTCCCCTGCCCTGACGATTCACGACCAAATGTTGCAGCAGCAGGCAGATGATCTGGTGCGTGGTCAAATAATTGCCCCGACCATCCATGCCGCCGACCCGGTCGGCGTCGCCATCGGTCACCAGGCAGATGTCGTGCGGATGTTTTTTGAGAAAGGCCTGGCTGCGCGCATAATTTTGCACAATCGGCTCGGGGTTGATGCCGCCGAACAGCGGGTCGTGGTTGCCGTTCAGCGTGGTGACCTGGCAGGTCGTGCCCGCGAGCAATTGTTCGAAACAACCCGCCCCGACACCAAACAACGCGTCATGCGCAAAGCGCAATTTTGATTTTGCGATGAGTTTGAAATCCACAAGCCTTTTCAAAGCGGCATAATGCGCCGGCCGAACATCGGCCATTGTGATTTTACCGCCCTTGACGGCGTCGGCCAGCGGTTTTGACTTTACCGGATTCCGATCCAGAAAATGTTCGACCGCCTGGCACGTTTCGGAATCGCTCGAACCGCCATAATGCGACTTGAGTTTGAACCCGTTGAAAATCGGCGGGTTGTGGCTGGCGGTAATCATCACGCCGCCAATGGCGCGCTGTGCCTTGACGGCAAACGAAACCGACGGGGTCGGACTCGGTTCCGGCGTGAGCACGACCTGGAAATGATTTCCCGCAAAAACTTCCGCGGCCGTTTGCGCAAAGCGGTCCGATAAAAACCTGCGGTCGTAGCCGACAATGATTTTCCTTTCCGCGCCAGGCACCGGATGGGCGCTCCAAAAATCCGCCGCCGCCTGCGCGACGCGCGCAACGTTGGCAAAAGTGAAATCCTCCGCGATGACCGCGCGCCAGCCGTCCGTGCCGAATTTGATTTTTGCCATAATGCGAAAATTAAACCTTCAAATCCGCCAGCGCCGGGTCGTGGGCATTGACAATCCGGCGCATTTTTTTCACGGCGGCGCGGAGATTGTGCGCGCCAAACAGGGTGGTGCCGCTGACAAATGTGTCCGCGCCGGCGCGGGCACATTCGGCGGCGGACTGAAAATCGATGCCGCCATCCACACTGATGCGATAGGGCAGCCTTTTTTCGCGCCGCCACGCGTCGGCCTGCTGGACCTTCGGCAGCGTCTCGTGAATGAAGTCCTGTCCGCCGAATCCGGGATTGACCGTCATCACCAGCAGCAAATCAATCTGGTCGAGATGGGGTTGGATTTCGCTGATGTTGGTGGGCGGATTGATGGCCAGGCCGACTTTCTTCCCCAGTTTTTTGATCTCCCAAATCAATGAGGAAACCTGTTCGCCGAGCTCGACGTGGATGATGATCTGGTCCGCGCCGGCCCGGGCAAAGGGTTCGAGCAAAATTTTCGGGCGCGAGCACATCAGGTGAACGTCAAAAAACATTTTGGTCAGTGGACGGATAGAGCGCACGACTCCCGGCCCGAAGGAAATGTTGGGAACAAAATGACCGTCCATGATGTCCAGATGCAACCACTCCGCGCCGGAACGGTTCGCGCGACCGACTTCCCGGCCGAAGCGGGTGTAATCGGAAGCGAGCAACGAAGGCGCGATAATCATGAGTCGAGTTTAAACAAAGGCCGCCGCCAAAGAAAAGTTGGAATATACGGGTCCGGCACCCCACCGGCCCGATTCAAGCCGGTTGCTCATCCAGGCACCGGCGCACCGTCAGCGCGAGTGTTTGCGGTTGGTAGGGTTTTTGGAGAAAATTCAGTTCCGGCTCCAGCTTGAAGTCCTTGCCGACGATGTCGGCGCTGTAACCGCTGGTAAAGATGACCTTCAACCCGGGACGCTCGGTCCTCAGCTTTTCCGCCAGTTCCCGGCCATTCATGTTGTCAGGCATCACCAGATCGGTAAACAACAGGGCGATTTTGTCCTTGTGCCGGTTCCAGACCGAAATGGCTTCGGCGCCGCTGCCCGATTGCAGGATCTGATAACCGTATTTTTCGAGGACACGCGAAACGAGTTCCCGCACGGGCTTCTCGTCTTCAACGAGCAAAATGGTTTCATTGCCGCCGCGGACCGCGATTTGCGTGGTCGGCCTTTCCGCCTCGGTTTGGGCCGAACCCACGTACGGGATGAAAACGCGGAAAGTCGTGCCCTTGCCGACGGTGCTTTCAACTTCAATCCAGCCCTGGTGCTGTTTGACTATGCCATAAACCGTTGCCAGTCCCAGGCCGGTGCCTTTGCCGACTTCCTTCGTGGTGAAGAACGGCTCAAAGATGCGCTGGATGTTTTCCGGCGGAATGCCACAACCGGTGTCGGACTTGCTCACACAAACGAAACGCCCGACCCGCGCCTCGGGGTGGCGTTGCACATGGGCTTCGTCCACGTCCACGATGGCAATGCGGACTGCCAGTTGCCCGCCCTTGGGCATGGCATCGCGCGCGTTGACGGCGAGATTGAGCAAAACCTGCTCCATCATGCCCACGTCGGCTTCCACCATTGCCGGCGACAGGGCATAATGCAGCTGCAACATCACGTCCTCGCCCAAAAGCCGGCCCAGCAAATCCGTCATGTTGTTGACGATTTTGTTCATGTCCAGTTTCTTGGGCTGGATGAGCTGGCGCCGGCTGAACGTGAGCAATTGCCGGGTCAGGGCGGCGGCGCGCTCGGCGGCCTGGGTGATTTGCTGGGCGGACCGCATCGCCGGCTCATCCAGTTCGGAGGAGAGCAGCAACGAGGCATGGCCATGAATGACGGTGAGGATGTTGTTGAAATCGTGCGCCACGCCGCCGGCCAGCTGGCCGATGGCCTCCATTTTTTGTGACTGGCGCAACTGCTCCTCCAACCGCCGTTGGGTCGTAACGTCGCGAAACAAACTGAACAACAACAACGGCTGCCCGTGCAATTCAATGAATGAATCGGTGATTTCCAGGACCATCACCTGGCCGCTGTGAAGGGTGTATTGGCCCTGGACTTTGCGGTTGGCCGTGGGCGCCTGGAAATGCTCGCGGTGCCGTTCGAGGGCGGCTTGCGGGTTTTCGGATTCGGCATAGGCGACGGTGAACACCTTGCCTTCCAGTTCTTCCGCCTTCATTCCGACCAGTTCACAGTAGGCATTGTTGACCGCAATGATGACGCCGTTCCCGTCCGTCAGGCGCATCCCGTCCACGGAATTTTCCCAGACGGACCGGAAAAGCATCTCGGAACTTTGCACCGCCGCCTCGGCGGCACGCCGTTCGCTGATGTCGCGCACATGCAACAACAGGGCCGGTTTGCCGCTGTATTCCACGCGACCGGCACGCACTTCTATCGGCGTGACGTTGTTGTCGGCCGTCAGGCTTTCGCCCTCAATCCATGTCAGTTTGCCACTCGCCAGTTTTTGAAAATCCCGCCGGGCCGCTTCCCGCCGCGCCGCCGGAACAAGGTCAATCATGGCGTTTTTGCCGATCAATTGGTCGCGCGTCAGGCCATGCAATACACAGGCGGCAAAATTGACGTCCAGCACCGTGCCGTCCAGATCCTCGACAAAAATGGCGTCGGGCGAATTTTCGAACAGGTCGCGAAAACGCCGCTGGCTCTCCCGCAGATCCTGCTCGGCCCGGACGCGCTCCAGCGCGCCACTGCATTGGTCGGCCAAGGCCTGCATTACTTCCAGATCACGGTCGGCATAGGCTCCGGGGGTATGGCTCTGAACAAAAAGAACCCCGATGACCAGCTCGCCCTTGCGGATGGGCGCCAGCATGGTGACGGCGGAAAATTGTCTGGCTTCGAATGACGACAATAATTCCGCCCCTTTTTTGATGACGCGCCGGACGAGGGCATTGGCGGTCTTGGGCTGCGGCGAGGAGGGAATTTCCACCCGCTGGCCCCCGACCGTGGTGATGGCAAGCAATGAAAAAACCTCGTCGCGTTCGGCAAAATACAGGTCGAGGGCAAAATCGTCCCATTTGAAAAGCGCGTCCGCGGCTTCACAAATGATTGTCGCCGCCTCCGGACTGGTGGTGGCGGAACTGAGACGGTGGCCCAGTTTGGAGAAGACGGCGGTGCGGTGCTCGGTGCGCAGACGCTCGGTCACGTCGGTGGCCAGGGCCAGCGCGGCCAAACGCTCGCCAAAGGCGATCGGGCTCCAGAAAATCTCCACATCAATCAGGCTGCCGTCCTTGCGCCGGTGCCGCGTGATGAAGTTGCGGCCGGCAGCGTCGGGTGCAATCGGCTCCCGCGGCCCGCCCTTTTCCCCGGAGCGGATGTCCGCCAGCGTCCTGCTCAGAAACTCTTCGCGCGAATAACCGTAATGTTCGATGGTAGCCTCATTGACCTCCAGAAACGCCTGGGTTTCGAGGTCGAACACCCACATCGGGTTCGGGTTGCCTTGAAAGAGAAGCCGATACTGCTTTTCACTGTTGCGCAACTCCTCCTCTGCCCGCCAGCGGTCCGTCACGTCACGGCAATTGATCACCAAGCCGCCGATTTCCGGGTCCTGCAGCCGGTTCTGCCCGACCAGTTCGAGGTGCCGCCATTCGCCCCGTTTGTTTCGGTGGCGGAATTGTATTTTCACCGTTCGCTCCGGCTGGTCGAGGGCGAGTTGAAATGCCTCCTGCACCCGCGCCGCATCTTCCGGATGCACAAACTCGAGAACGGCCCGCCCCCGCAGTTCCTCCGGCGTATAACCCGTCACACGCTCGATCGACGGCGTGGCATAACTGTAATTCCCCTCCCGGCCCAGGATGGCCAGCACATCGAGCGAATTTTCCGTGAGCGTGCGGAAATATTTTTCGCGGCGGACCAGCTCCGTTTCCGCCGCCCGGAGCCGGGCCCGTTCCTCGGCCTCCTGCACGGCGCGCCGGATCGCGGACGGCAGCCGCTCCGGGTGCTGTTTGAGCAGATAATCGGTTGCGCCCGCCTTCAAACTCTCGATGGCCGCCTGTTCGCCAATGGTGCCGGAAACGAGAATGAATGGAACATGCGGGTCTTGCTTCCGCACCATGGCCAGCGCGTCCAGGCCCGAGAACGACGGCAGGTGATAATCGGAGATGACGACGTCAAAGGTGCCGCTTTGCAATGCCTCCTCCAGGCTCGCCCGCGTGCCGACACATTTGATCTCAACCTCCAGCCCGTCCTGGACGAACATGGAACGGACCAGCTCGGCGAAATCCGGCTCGTCTTCAAGATGCAATATCCGCAATTTCTTGTTCATGGACAGCAGTACCGCGGTCACCACCTGACGTTTCGAACAAAAAACACGTTATCGTCCCGAAAGTAAAGCCCGATGCGCCGGCTTTCGCTGTTGACATTCAGTGGCATTGGACTAAATTCACCGCCCTTTTAGCAAAATCAACTTAATATGCCGAACACGAAATCAGCCGAACGCCGGGCCCGCAGCAACGAACGCAAACACCAGCACAATCGCAGCGTCAAATCACGCCTGCGCGGACTGGAAAAGAATTATCGCACCCTGCTCGCCGACGGCAAAAAGGACGAAGCCGTCAAACTGCTGCCAAAGGTCCATTCCGCGTTCGACAAGGCCGTCAAATCCGGTGTGCTTCCCCGCGCCACCGTCAACCGGAAGAAGTCGCGCCTGGCCGCGGCGGTGAACTGAACAGTTCCGACCGGAACAGGCCCATTTTCGCCAGGCGGAATTTCAGTCCGACGGCCAGGCAACCCAGGCCGTATTTCACGCTGCGCCGGAAATTGATCGAGGAAGCTTCCTTGAAATATTTGGTCGGACAGCTCACCTCGCCAATCGTGAAACCGTGCCAGAAAATTTGCGCCAGCATCTGGTTGTCAAAAACGAAATCATCGGAATTTTTCGACAAGTCCAGCTTTTCCAGCAGTTCCCGCGAGAACGCGCGGTAGCCCGTGTGGTATTCCGAAAGTTTTGCCCCCAGTAAAATATTCTCCGCCAGGGTCAAAAAACGGTTCGCCACGTATTTCCATGCCGGCATCCCGCCCATGAGCGAGTAACCGCCCAAAATGCGGCTGCCCAGCACGCACGGATGGAGGCCGTTGGCAATGATGGACGCCATCGCCGGAATCAACTTCGGCGTGTATTGATAATCCGGATGAACCATGATGACGATGTCCGCGCCCGCCTCCAGCGCCAGCCGATAACAGGTTTTTTGATTTCCGCCGTAACCCGTGTTGCGTTCATGGACGTGAACGCGCACGCCAAGCAGCGATGACGCGACCGCCACCGTGTTGTCGCGGCTGCGATCATCCACGAGAATGATTTCATCCACGATTCCCTGCTGCAAAACTTCGTCAACAGTTTTGGTGACGGTCTGGGCCGCGTTGTAGGCGGGCATCACCACGACAATTTTTTTCCCGATATACATGGTCTTGCAATATTTTGGTTATCCTGCCCCAACCGCCCCAAACCTTGAAGCTAAATCTGGGAGATCCACGGCCCGCCGCCCGGCAAGGCGGAAACAACTCCCGGTGAAACCATGGATTTCATCACCCCCGGGCAGCCCGACCAATTTGGACCAGCTTGGAAGCCAAAAATTGCGAAACTGATGACAAAAACCCGCTTGTTTCGTTGCTCGCCATAACTTATGCTGTGCCGTTGTGAAAAAACAGCCGCCCGACTGTCAGGTGGTGGAAGGCCAATGTGCCGGGCCCTCGGTCTGCCCGTTGAGCCACGTCGCCGCCGGCACCACCGTTTGTATCAAGGAGCTGGCCGCATCGCCCGAACTGCGCGACCGGCTGCGTGAACTTGGCCTCGGCGAGGAACAGCGGGTCAAACTTTTGACCAACGAAGCCAATATCATCTGCCAGGTTTGCAACGCCCGTCTCGCCTTGAGCGAAAAACTGGCCCGGGTCATCCTGGTTGAACCGTTGCCCTCCTCCGCCGTTTGAAATATTTATGCCCGATGCCCCCCAGCCGCTGAGTTCGGTTGCCTTGGGCACAACGGCAACGGTCGCCGAAATCAAACTGCCGCCGGAAAGCCGCTCGCGCCTCATGGAAATGGGTCTGCTCGTCGGCACACCGGTCGAACTTGTCCGGTTCGCGCCGCTGGGCGACCCGGTGGAAATCAAGGTCCGCGGTTACAATCTCACCTTGCGCAAGCACGAGGCGGAACAGATTCTCGTAAAGCCAAATTCCTGAGCGCGCACGACGATGAGCGACGGAATTTCCGCAAAGCCAACGCCGCCTTACGTCATTCTGACGGGCAATCCGAATTGCGGCAAGACCACCCTGTTTAACGCGCTCACCGGCCTGCGCGCCAAGGTCGGCAATTACGCCGGCGTCACCGTCGAACGCAAGGAAGGCCGCCTGCTCGGCGCGCCGGGCAAAATGGACGTTCGCGTCCTGGATTTGCCCGGCACCTACAGCCTCAGCCCCAATTCACTCGACGAACAGATTTCGCGTGACGTGCTGCTGAATCGTCTGCCCGAACTGCCTCCGCCGGCCTTGATCGTGGTGATCGTGGACGCCTCGAACCTGCAACGGAATCTGTATTATGCCACCCAGGTCATTGAACTGGGTCATCCCACCCTCATCGCGCTGAACATGGTGGATGTGGCCGAAGCCAACGGTTATTGCATCGACGAAATCAAACTCACCGGGTCGCTCGGCGTGCCCGTTGTGCCCATTGTCGCCAGCAACGGCCGGGGCGTGCCGGAGTTGCGGGCCAAAATCATTGCCACCCTTCAAAATCCGGTTGAAATCAAGCCGCGCTTGTTCTGCCAGTTTCCCGGGCGGTTTAGGATTGAGGCGACCGGGCTGGCCGATCTGCTGGCGGAAACCTTCAAGGAACGGCGATTGCAGGCCACGGCGGAGGCGTTGCTCATCCTCAGCAATGAAAAGGCGCTGGCATCGAGCCGGGAACATTATCCACAAAACATCCAGGACGCCGTGGCCGCCGCCCGCCGGCGGCTCGAAACCAACGGCATCGACTGGCGCGGCGCACCCATTGAATGGCGCTACGCCCGGGTGGCGGAAATCCAGCAGGCCGCCACCACCGAACTCGCGCCGCCCGGCGAAACCCTCAGCGACAAGCTGGATCGCGTGCTCACGCATAAAATCTGGGGCACCTTGATTTTCATCGGCATCATGACGCTGATGTTTCAGAGCATTTTCACCTTCGCCAAAATCCCGATGGACGCGTTGCAGGCCATCGTTGACTGGGCCGGCAACACCATCGGAAAATTGATCCCGCCGGGCGACCTGAACGATTTGCTGGTCAACGGCGCCATCGCCGGTGTCGGCGCGGTGATTGTCTTCCTGCCGCAGATTCTGCTGCTGTTTTTGTTCATCGGGTTCCTGGAGGACACCGGTTACATGGCGCGGGCGGCGTTTTTGATGGACCGGCTGATGAGCAAGGTGGGGTTGCACGGCAAAAGTTTCATTCCCATGCTCAGTTCGTATGCGTGCGCGATTCCCGGCATCATGGCCACCCGCACGATTGAAACTCCGAAAGACCGGCTGGTGACGATCCTGGTCGCTCCGCTGATGAGCTGCTCGGCCCGGCTGCCGGTTTACACGCTGCTCATCGCCGCGTGCATTCCCGATATCAGACTTCTCGGCTTTCTGAAACTGCAGGGGCTCACGATGCTGGCGATGTATCTGCTCGGCACGGTGGTGGCGCTGTTGATGGCCTGGCTGTTTAAAAAGACGCTGCTCAAGGGCGAAACCCCCATGCTCATCATGGAATTGCCGCCGTACAAGCGGCCGTTGCTGCGCGTGGTGGCGCGGCACATGTGGGACCGTTCGCGGTTGTTCCTGCGCCGCGCCGGCACGGTGATTTTGGGCGTGAACATCCTGCTCTGGTTCCTGGCCACGTATCCTCACAGCTCAAACATTGAAAAGGAATTCCAAAAACAACGTGAAGATTTGAATGAAAGCACCATTTCCATCCCATCTGAACTCAAAAAGACCAGGCTTGAAGAAATTGACCGGCAGGAGGCAGGGGAAAAATTGCGTAACAGCTTTGCCGGAGAAATGGGCCGGGCCATTGAACCCGTCATCGCCCCGCTGGGCTTTGACTGGAAGATGGGCATCGGCATCATTTCATCGTTTGCCGCCCGCGAAGTGTTCGTCAGCACCATGTCCACGGTCTATAACGTCGGCAACGTGGAAGAATCAGAGTCCGGCAAACAGGCGCTGGTCCAGACCTTGCGGGAACAGAAGCGGCCGGATGGGCTGCCGCTGTACACCCCGTTGCTGGCCATCACGCTGATGGTGTTTTACGTCTTCGCGCTGCAATGTGCGAGCACGGTGGCGGTGGTGCGGCGCGAAACCAATTCCTGGAAATGGCCGGTGTTTCAGTGGCTTTACATGGGCGCCCTGGCGTGGATTCTGGCGTTCATCACCTGGCACGGTGGCCATTGGCTGGGCTGGAGTTGAGCCCGGTCATAACCCCCGACCGGCCAACGCCTAATGTTGAGCGGGGGAATTCGTTGTCCCGTTGTGTTTTCGGGGCCAAGCGTTTGTGGATGGCGGTTTTCCCGTTTTTTTTATACAAATTCCCCGCTTCTGGTGTCTATGCAATGAAATCGTGAGCGATTGGCGCGAAAATCTATACGCGAGAAAGGCGGCGGACTTGATCCTCTACGGCCGTGCCTTGGGGCTTGGCCACAGTGAAGCCGAGGATGTTTTGCAGGAAACCTTTGTCGCGCTCCTGCAAATGCCGGAACCGCCGATGATGGCGGAACATTACTGCGTGCGCAGTTTCCGGAACCGCGCCCGGAATTACCGGCGCTCCCTGTGGCGGCGGTTGACGCGGGAATTGGAGTCGGGCCGCTGGTTTGAAAAAGACGAGGCGGAAAATCCCGCCGAACGGGCCGCCATGCGCTGTCTGGAAAAACTGCCGGTTGAACAGCGTGAAGTTATTGTGCTGAAAATCTGGCACCGATACACGTTCGAGGAGATTGGCGCGTTGCTGGACATTTCGCCCAACACCGCCGCGGGCCGGTACCGCTACGGTTTGCAGAAGATCAAAGTTTGTTTGGAAAGGACAACGTATGAACGAGATGAACTGGTTGGAGGAACAATTGAGCTTCTGGAATCCACGCCGACCCTCGGCCGGAATTAAACGGCGGCTCTTCCCCGCCCCGCCCGCCCGGCCGGAACTGGTTCGGATGCTGAACTGGCTTGCCCCCGTCACCGTTTGCATGGTCATCGCCCTGGCAGCCGTACGGCAGGAAAACGGCCTTTCAGCCGGGACATCCCCTCGCGATCCAGCCATTGCCATGATGTTGAGCAATCAAAATGCCGTCGCCTACCTCGCCGGAGGCCCGTCGCAGGTCGAACACAATGTTTTGCCTCCCACTTTGGGATGGACAAACCGTAATGGTTCGAGCTTTAATACTGGTTTTACGAAGTTCACAAAACCAAACCAATAAGCCATAAATGGGAAAGCAAAAACTGAAGGATGTCCGGACTCAGGCAACCAAACTGCCTTCCGCCGCCAGGGCGCCGCTGCTGGAGCCGCTACGGGTTGCCCCGCTCTTTCGTAAAATCGACTGGTTTGCGCTGGCCTTTGCCTTTGGGGTGATTTGGGTCGTCTATTTCCTGACTCTGGCACCCGAGCAGACCTTGGAGGATTCCGGCGAACTTTGCACCGGTTCCTTCTATGCGGGTATTCCCCACCCGCCGGGTTATCCGTTCTGGGCGATTTATTCCTGGCTATGGACGAAACTGCTGCCGATGGGCAACGTCGCCTGGCGCGTGGAAGTGGGGGAAGCCACTGCTGCGGCCATGGCCTGCGGCCTGGTGGCTCTCATGGTTTCCCGTGGCAGCAGCATGCTCATGGAGGGGATCGAAGAATTGCGGGAAGTCGCCAGCCAGTGGGAGAGTGCCATTTGCATGGTTTCCGGCATCGTTGCCGGTCTTTTGCTGGGTCTCGGCGGTGTCATGTGGAGCGAGTCGGTGGCCATTAATCGCATCTCCCTTTTCGGCGTGCCTTGGGTGATGTTGGTCCTGCTGTGTCTCCTGCGCTGGATTTATGCCCCGCACCAGCGACGCTACCTCTATATCGCCATGTTCTTCTTTGGCATTTGCGCCACCATCCACCAGACCCTGCTGGTCGCCGCCATGGGAATTGAGGCGGCCATCATTGCCGCGCAACCCCGGCTGGGACGCGACGTTTTGCTCGGTAACAGCGTCATCTACGCCCTTCTTTTGTATGCCTTTTCTCATCAATTGGTGCCTTCACTTTTGGACGCCCTCAGCAATCCGATCGTCGCCGGCCTGTTCCATCTTATCGGCATCAGCTCCGTCATCGGTTGCATCATTTTAACCTTCCAAACCAAAAAACTCCTGACCGAATGGTTCCCGTGCATCGTCATGCTCGTGTTGTATGCCTTGGGTGTCTCCTTTTATTTTTATGAACCGATCGCGGGCATGACCGATCCGCCGATGCAATGGGGTTATCCGCGCACCGTCGAGGGATTCTTTCATGCGATCAGCCGCGGTCAGTACGAAAAAGCCAACCCGTCGGATGTTTTTCACGATCCGGGCCGTTTCATCACGCAAATGGGCATCCTGATTGGAGACGTGGCCGGAGAATTTAATTGGGTCCTGGTGTTTTTGGCGCTGGTGCCGTTGTTGTTCTTCTTCAAAATGCAAAAGCGCGAGCGCGCCTGGATCATCGGCCTGGTCTCAATCTACTTTTGCATCGGCGTTCTGTTGATATTCCTCATGAATGTGACCCCCGATCGCCAGTCGGCGGACCTGAACAAGGTGTTCTTCATCTCCTCCCACGGAATCATCGCCATCATGGTCGGTTATGGATTGGCCCTGACGGCCGCCTATATGGCCACCCATTTCGGAAGGTTCCGCATTGTCGGCCTCATGCTGGGATTGGTGACCCTTGTGCCTGCCTTCCTGACCTTCTACAACGGGGTAAGCCACACGTTTTACGGTGATGTGGGTCTGTTGTCGTATAAATCCATCGTGGTCGTGTTCATCTGCCTGGCCGCCTCTTTCATCCTGGTTGCCCTCGCCGCGCGATATTTCATCCGGACTCGCGACCTCACGGCCAATCCGATTGAAGACGAGCGTCTGTACTTCCTGGTATCTGGTGTGGCAGCGGCCCTTTGCCTGAGTACGGCCATCGTCCTGATTTTCTTTCAGGGTGACAGCCTGGGCATCCGGGAAATTTGGACGGCTTTGGGCCGGGTATTCGCGCCTGATCAATACAGCCTGCCCGTCATAGCCGGCCTGCTGGTGCTGGGCGTGGTGGCCATATTCATTGGCAGCCTCTTTGTTTATCGTCAGCGTGCCCCACTGGCGATTACCTTGGGACTGTTCACCATCATGCCGCTGGCCTCCGGCCTGTCCCACTGGGCCCACAGCGAGCAGCGCTATCACTGGTTTGGTTACTGGTTCGGACACGACATGTTCACTCCGCCGTTTCCCGGACCGGATGGCAAACTCACCTATGACCCCAAATTACGCGAACAGGCCATGAGAGGCCGCGATGGCCGCCTCATTTATCCGGAAATGGATCCAAACACGATTCTCTTCGGCGGGACCGACCCCGGCCGTTTTTGCCCGACTTACATGATTTTTTGCGACAGTTTCATTCCGCACAATTGCCAGCCCGCGCAAGACCAGCTTTTTGATCGCCGGGATGTTTATCTGATCACCCAAAACGCCCTGGCGGACGGCACCTATCTCGATTATCTACGCGCCCAGTATTTCCGCAGCCAGCAAAAGGACCCGCCTTTCTTCAGCGAATTCGTTCGCACCATATTCAAGGACAATCCCTACCAGACCAATCTCCTGGCCCGCCTGGTGTCGCCGTTGGACACGTACTTCATGGCGCGCGGCGCGCGCATCGAGAGACGCTGGCGTATTTCCACCTCCTGGTTCACCGGTTCGGATTTTCTCAAACTGCCGGACTTGGTCTCCCGGTTGCATTCGAGCCAGGACCCGCTCTCCCGATGGCTCTTCCAGAAACTCAGCAAACCGACCCGGGACTTGATCACCGGCAAAGCCGATGATGCCAGTTTGCGCGCCGCGCTGACTGACGACCTCAACCGGCTGCTGGATGGCCCGTCCATTTATGACCCCAGCCGGTTCGCCCAGGTAAAGATATCGGATTATCTTAAACTATTCATTGCGCAAAACCCGCAGGGCGACACGCGCGTACGCCTCAACCGGCTGCTGCTCGAGGCCGCCTACCCCGAAGATATCGCCCTGAGCCCTGGTGGGGTTTATCCGGACCGCGAAATTTACATTCCCAGTCCCGAGGACTCGCAACGGTGTTTCTCGGATTACATGGAGGATGTGCAACACCGGATGCAAGCCGGCCAGATGATGCCCGGCGAGGACGTCAATGTTGATGCCTCGGGAAAAATGCAGGTCAGTGGACAGGTCGCAGTGATGATGATCAACGGCTTGTTGTGCAAGGTCATTTTTGACCACAACCCCGACAACGAATTCTACGTCGAGGAAAGTTTCCCTCTGCCTTGGATGTACCCGTATGAAACGCCTTTCGGCATCATCATGAAGCTCAACCGTCATCCCCTGCCGGAACTCTCGGAAGAAATCATGCAACGGGATCATGCGTTCTGGAGCAAATATTCCGACCGCCTCATTGGCAACTGGATTACCTATGACACGTCGGTCCAGGAAATCGTCAATTTCATTGAAAAAGTCTATTTGGAACATAATTACAAGGGCTTCCAGGGCGATCTCAAATTTGTCCGCGACGAGCAGGCGCAAAAGTCTTTTTCCAAGCTGCGCAGTTCCATCTCCGGCGTTTACGCCTGGCGTCTGGGCTCGCAATGCCCGGAGGAATATCGCCAGAAATCCCCCGCCACCACCCAGGCATTGGTCCGCGAGACCGATTTCGCCTTCAAGCAATCGTTTGCCTTTTGCCCCTACAGCCCGGAGGCCGTTTTCCGTTACATCAATTTTCTCCTGCAATATAACCGCGTGGACGACGCGTTCCTCGTCGCCCAGACCTGCCAGAAACTCGATCCGTACAATGACCAGGTGAAGGGTCTCGTGAAACAACTGGGGGAATTCAAGACCCAGGCCGTGGCCCGGAACCAGATCGAAACCCAGGTGCAACACATGGAAAATGAAGCGCGCACCAACCCTGCCAATTTTCAAAATATCATGTCCCTTGCCAGCGTTTTTCTCCAGATGCAGCAAACCAACAAGGCCCTCGAATTGTTCGACCGCGCGCTGGCCAATCCGCATCTTACCCCCAATGATGTCGGCTTCATCGCCCAGACTTACGCCCAGATGGGCAACCTGGTTAAATTGGAAGCCGCCATCGAAAAACTCGTCGCCCTCATGCCCGACCAGCCGGAACCCTTGTATGATCTGGCCGCCCTCGACTCAGTGCAGGGCAAATCGGACCAGGCCCTGCAGCACCTCCGCAAATGCATCGACCTCAGCACCCAGCGGCTCAAAACCAATTCCTCTGCCCGCGATCTCCTGGCCGAAGCGCGCAAAGACCACCGTTTCGACGGCATGCGAAACCTGCCCGCCTTCCAGCAAATCGTCCCCGCCCCTTAGCCGGCGACTTCATCCCAGTTGCTGGTTTTCACATTATCGTCTAACTTGACGGCTTGAAATTATTTCGCACTGAATCAACCGCATGAAGAAAACGGTCATACCGACGCCAAAAATTGAACCGGCGGAAGGAGCAACCCCGCCGGCCACCGCCATCGTTCCCGCTCCGGCGCCCACGCCGGAAGAACTGGCCGGACTCCGGGAACGCGCGGCCAAGGCCGACGAATACTGGGACCGGCTGCTGCGCACCGCCGCCGATCTCGAAAATTACAAGAAACGCGCCGCACGCGAGCGCATCGAGGCCGCCCAGTCCGCCGGCGCCGCGCTCCTGCAGAAGCTGCTGCCCGTGCTTGATCATTTCGAAATGGCGAAAGCCGCGGCGCAAACCACGGACGCCCCGCAAAGCGGCATCGAGTCCTTGCAGGCCGGCATCACCATGATTCAGCAGCAGCTTAAAGGCATCCTTGCCGAGACCGGTCTGGAGGAAATTGACGCCAGCGGCAAACCGTTCGATCCAATGCTGCACGAGGCCGTTTCCCAACTGGAAACCGCCGACGCGCCCGAGGGACAGGTTGTCCAGCAAATTCGCAAAGGTTACAAGCTGCGCGACCGCCTGCTGCGGCCGGCGGCGGTCATCGTCGCCCGAAAACCTGCTGCCCCGCCTGCAGCCTGATCCATGTCCAAACGCGATTATTATGAAGTGCTCGGCGTCAGCCGCAGCGCCGGGGAGGACGAAATCAAAAAGGCCTACCGCCGGCTGGCCGTCAAACTTCATCCGGACAAAAATCCGGGCGACAAGTTGGCCGAGGAAAAATTCAAGGAAATCGGCGAGGCCTACGAGGCCTTGAGCGATCCACAAAAGCGCGCGGCCTATGATCAATATGGCCACGCGGCATTCGATCCCCGCGCCCGCGCCGGCCGGGCCGGCGGTTTCGGCGGCGGGTTTCACGACCCGTTTGACATCTTCCGTGAGGTTTTCGGCGGCAGCAGCATCTTTGAAAATTTCTTTGGCGGCGGTTCGGACCCCTCGCAACCGCAACGCGGCGATGATTTGCGTTACGACCTCGAAATCACGCTGGAAGAAGCGGCGCTGGGCTGTGAGAAGGAGATTTCCGTGTCGAAGCTTGACCGCTGCGACACCTGCAACGGTTCCGGCATGGAATACGGCTCTAAAATCCGGACCTGCTCGACCTGCGGCGGGCGCGGGCAGGTGCTCACGTCCCGCGGCATTTTCAGCATCGCCCAAACGTGCCCGCATTGCCAGGGCGCCGGCCGCATTCTGGAAAAGCCGTGCAAGACCTGCCACGGCGAGGGCAAGCGCCAGCGCAACTCCAAAATCAAACTCCGCATCCCGCCGGGCGTGGATGCCGGCTCGCGCCTGCGTTCCTCCGGCAACGGCGAAGCCGGCTTTCGCGGCGGACCGCCGGGCGACCTCTACGTGGTGCTGCATGTCCGGGCGCATGAAATATTTCAACGCGACGGCGATGATTTGCTTTGCGAGGTGCCGGTCAGTTTTATCCAGGCGGCCCTCGGCGCGGAAATTGGGGTGCCCGCGCTCGACGGGCGGGCCATCCTCCAGGTTCCCGCCGGCACCCAACCGGGCACGGTCTTTCGTATCAAGGGCAAGGGCGTGAAAAATCTCCAGGGCCACGGCCACGGCGATCTGCACGTGCGGATCCAGGTTGAAATCCCGACCCGCCTGACCCCGGAGCAGAAAGCCCGGCTGCAGGCATTCGCCGAATCCTGCGGCGAAGACACCAACCCGATCAGTAAAAGCTTTTTTGAAAAGGCCAGGAAACTGTTTCAATAATCCTGTGGGAGACGAGCTCACGAGACGCTGACTGAACTCACGGAAAAAGAGTGAGACTCTTCACGTCGTCTCCTACAATTCAACCCATGCATCGTTTCTACCTGCCGCCCGAACGTTGCACCGGAGCGACCCTCCGGCTGGACGGACGCGAAGCCCATCATGCCCTGCACGTCCTGCGGTTGAAACGCGGCGAACTGGCCACGGTTTTGGACGGCATGGGAAATGAATTCCTTTGCGCGGTCGAAACCTGTTCGCGCAACGCCGCCACCCTTTCCGTGTCGCTGAAAAACTTCGCCCCGCCCCCGCCCTGTTCCATCACGCTGCTGCAGGCTGTGCCGAAAGGAAAAACCATCGAGAGCATCATCCAAAAGGCCGTCGAACTGGGTGCCCGGCGCATCGTGCCGTTGCTGACCGAACACGTCGTGACCCGGCTGGATGACCGGGACGCCGCCGACAAACGCGGGAAATGGCAGCAGGTGGCGATTGAAGCCATCAAACAATGTGGCGCAGTGTGGCTGCCGAAAATTGAATCCCCGGTCACTCCGGCACAATTTCTGGCGCGAAAGGAAACATTTGATCTGGCCCTGGTCGGCTCGCTGCAAAGCGAACGCCGGCATCCGCGTGAATGCCTCCGCGAATTTCAGGCCCGGCACAAGCGATTGCCGCAAAACGTCGGCATCTGGATCGGACCGGAAGGCGACTTTTCCCTCGAAGAGTTGAAAGCAATTCAAGCCGGTGGCGCACTGCCGGTTTCCCTGGGCCGCCTGGTCTTGCGCGTCGAGACCGCCGCCATTTACTGCCTCTCGATTTTAAACTATGAGTTGAATCCATAGCCGAGTAATGGGCGGCATCATTTTGTGTGAGCCGCCTTTGCCATGCGGACGTGCGGCGGCCAGGAGACAGGCCGCCCTACCTCGCTTGGATCAGCACGCGAAAGGCGCGGCCCAGATGTTCCGGATGGGTGAGGGTTTGAAACTGGCGGACTCGGGCCGAATTCCATTCGCCAAAAGATTTTCCCGTCAAAGTACTTTCCAAAATCCGCGCCAGGAATTGTGACTGTGTCTGAAAACTTTCCGTCTTCAGTCCGGCCGATTCGCCGGCGGCCTGGAGGACGGAGAAATTGACGTGCGCGGTCAGGTCCTGTTCCCCTGCGTTGGCCAGGAGGCCGTCGCTGGCATGATGCCGGAAATACGCGCGCAGTGTCCCGTGCAGCCGGTTGGGTGAAAACAACTCTTCAGCCGTCAGGCCGTAATCAATCGTCATCAGTTTTCCACACCCCAAAATATTGGCGGCCTCGTGCCACCAAGCCACGGCGGCAGGACTCGCCTCAATCGTGTAGCCATCGGGCAAAACAGCCAGCAATTCAACCGGCAATTCTGGATGCTGGATGTTGGATGCTGGATGCTGGATTCTCCCCCAAACAAATTGTTCCCCGTCAACCGCCACGCCCCATTCGAACCAACTCTTTTTCGCAGCGTCCCAGCCGTAACGGCGAACCGGCATGGCGTCGAGCAGTTCGTTGCTGAAAATAACGCCATTCAATTGCGGATTGCGGATTGCGGATTGCGGATTGGACGAGGACAGGGACCTGAAGTCGTCGAACCACCGGACGTGCGGAATAAAATTCTTCAGTGTTTCCCGCTGCCACCCCCGTCTTTGCGCCGACGGCTCAAGAATCCAGTATTCGATCTGCTCAAACAGCTCCGGCCGCCTCAATTGAAGCCAAGCCAGGATGTCACCGGCCAGTTTCCCGTCATGCGCGCCGGCCTCCACAATCCGCACTCCGGATTCTGCAATCCGCAATTGTTCCAGCCATTCCGCAAACTGCCAGGCGAGCAGTTGACCAAAGAGTTCTCCGGCGCCGACGCTGGTGTAAAAGTCGCCGCGCCGCCCGGGATTGTCTTTTTTCGTTTCATAATATCCATGTTTGGGACAGTAGAGGGCGAGTTCCATGAAACGCGCGAAGGACAAAACTCCGTGTTCGGCGACTTCGCGCCGAATGATGTCAATCAACCGGTTCATAACGAAAATTTGGCGCGGCGTTAGCTAACATTTTCTACCAAAGAAAGGTTTTATGGCCAAAATAGATGCGTTTTTCAACCTGATGTTCGAGCAAAAAGCCTCAGACTTGCACATGGCTTCCGGCAACCCTCCCATGTTACGCATCAACGGCGAACTCCAGCGCGTCGATTATCCGCCCCTCGAAAACGATTCGCTCAAGACGATGCTCTACGAAACGGCCCCGGATTACAAAATCAAACAGTTCGAGGAAACCGGCGACGTGGACTTCGGCTACGAAATCCCAAACATCTCGCGCTTTCGCGTCAACTTTTACAACGAAAAGAACGGGATCGCCGCCGCCTTCCGCCAGATTCCCAGCCGCGTGCTCTCGTTCGAAGATTTCGAAAAGATCGAGGCGCCGCTGCCCGCCGTCCTCAAAAAATTCGCCATGCTGAACCGCGGGCTGATCGTGGTCACCGGCCCCACCGGTTCCGGCAAATCCACCACGCTCGCGGCGATGGTCGATTACGCCAACAAAAACCGCAAGGACCACATCATCACGCTGGAAGACCCGATTGAATTCACGCACGAAAGCAAAAGCTGCCTCGTCAACCATCGCGAAGTCGGCGTCCACACCAAATCCTTTGCCGCCGGTCTGCGCGGCGCGTTGCGCGAAGATCCCGACATTGTTCTCGTCGGTGAAATGCGCGACCTCGAAACCATCGAACTGGCCATCACCGCCGCCGCCACGGGTCACCTGGTCTTTGGCACCCTGCATACCCAAAGCGCCTCCAAGACCGTGGACCGCATCATTGACGTGTTTCCGGCGGACCAGCAGAACAAGATCCGCCAGACGCTGTCCGAGGCCTTGAAGGGCATCGTGGCGCAGACCCTGTTCAAGCGCACCGACAAGAAGGGTCGTATCGCCGCTTTCGAAATCCTCGTCTTCAACACCGCCGTCGCCAACCTCGTCCGCGAAGGCAAGACCCACCAGCTGCCCGGCATGATCCAGGTCGGCAAGAAATACGGCAACCAGCCGCTGGACGACCACATCATGGAACACGTGCGCATGAAACGCATCGCGCCGGAAGACGCCTACGACAAGGCGCTGGATCGGAAGAAATTCCGCTCCCTGCTCGCCCATCCGCCGGACGAAGACGATGTCACCTGATTTATGCGCCGACCCGAGTTGGACCAGATCCTGACGGCGATGCTGGCTTCACAGCCGGAAATCTCCGATTTACTGTTCACCGTGGACCGACCCCCGCAGGTCGAGGCTTACGGTGAGCTCAAACCGGTCGTCCTCGACCCGCCAATCGAGAAACTCACGCCGTATCAAACCGAAATGATTGCGCTGAACATCATCGGCGACAATCTCTGGCAGATCGAAGACCTGCTGCGCCACGGCTCCTGCGATGCCTCCTACTCGCTCCAGGACAAGGCCCGCTTCCGCGTCAATGTGTTCGCCCAGCGTGGCAATTATTCCATCGTCTGCCGCCAGCTCAATGCCGCCATTCCCACCCTGGAAAAATTGAAGTTCCCGCCGATCTTCAAGGAAATCCCCAAGGAAAAAACCGGCTTGATCCTCGTCACCGGGGCCACCGGTTCCGGCAAATCCACCACCCTGGCCGCCATCCTGAACGAAATCAACGACTCCAAACCCTTTCACATCGTTACCCTGGAAGACCCGGTGGAATATGTGCATACCCACAAGCAGGCCACTTTCAACCAGCGCGAGCTGGGTATTGATTTCGACTCTTATGTCAACGGTCTGCGCGCCGCCTTGCGCCAGGCGCCCAAGGTCATTCTCGTCGGCGAAATGCGCGACCAGGAAACGGTGAAAATCGCCCTCAGCGCGGCGGAAACCGGCCACCTCGTCCTCAGCACCCTGCACACGATCAACGCGGGCGAAACCGTCAACCGCATCCTCGGCATGTTTGAACCGGAGGAACAGGAACAAGTCCGCGTGCGCCTGGCCGATTCCCTGCGTTGGATCGTCAGCCAGCGGCTCGTGCCCAAGGTCGGCGGCGCGCGCTTTGCACTGCTTGAAATCATGGGGGCAAACCTCCGCACCCAGGAAGCCATCCGCCTGGGTGAAAGCGAAGGCAAGACGTTTTACGACATCATTGAGGCCAGCTATCCCTTTGGCTGGCGGACGTTCGACGATGCCTGCATAGAAGCTTTCGAACAGGAAGTCATCACCGAGGAAACCGCCCTGCTCTACTGCAGCAAACGCAGTGTCATTTCCCGGGGCATTGACAACCTTAAGAAATCCCGCGGCGAAATGACCACCACCATGGGTTCGCTGCGCATGAAATCGGCGCCGCAATCGTCGTTGTTGTCGGGAGCCGCGCCCCCGGTCCTTAAAATCAAATAATTATGAACGGCACCGGCTCATTCGATTTCGTCAGCACCGAGGACAAACCGGCCTTGATTGCCTTCTCCACCCCGGAATGGCTCGAAAACGCCAAGACCGCCCTGCGCGAACTCAACTACAAGGTCCACACCGCCGCCACCCACAGCGATTTCCTTGTCCGCTTCGGCCAGGCCCATTACCAGGTTGTCGTCGTCGAGGAACTCTTCGCCGCGAACAACATCGAGGAAAATCTCACGCTTAAGGCGCTGCAAACCATGCCCGTCAACCAGCGCCGCCACGCCACCATCATCCTGCTCGGCGATTCGTTCCAGACGTTTACGCCCATGGAGGCCTTCAAACACAGCGTCCACGTTGTCATCAACAGCTCCGAAATGTTCCTGCTCAAGCAACTGGTCGAAAAAGCCGTCGCCGACAACGACCTGTTCCTGCACAGCTTCCGCGAAGTCCAGAACCGCGTCTATACCAGCGGCAACCGCTTGTAATCCCCGCCGTTCTTCATTAATTTTGCGGGTCTGATGACTCGCCTCGACCAGGCCCTGGTTGAACGCGGCCTTTGCGAAAGCCGTGAACGCGCCAAACGCGCCGTCCTTGCCGGCCAGGTCCGCATCAATGCCCAGTCCGCCCGCAAACCCAGCGACACCGTCAAGCCCGGCGACACCCTCACGCTCGATGCCGGCGAAAAATACGTCAGCCGCGGCGGCCATAAGCTGGAACATGCCTTGCGCCATTTTCAACTGGACGTCGTCGGCCTGGTCGCGCTCGACCTCGGCGCGTCCACCGGCGGGTTCACCGATTGCCTGCTCCAGCACGGCGCCGCCCGGGTCTTTGCCGTGGACGTCGGCCGCGGCCAGCTTGCCTGGAAACTCCGCCACGACCCGCGCGTCGTGGTCATGGAAAAGACCAATGCGCGGTACCTGACCGTTGCCCGGATGCCGCAGCCGTTTGCGCCCGCCGATCTGGCCGTGATTGATTGCTCATTTATTTCGTTGCGAAACATTTTGCCTGCTGCCATTGCTTTGTTGCAGCCGGATGGCAGAATCGTCGCGCTCATCAAGCCGCAGTTCGAAGCCGGCAAGGCTGAGGCCGACAAGGGGCGGGGCGTCATCCGCGACCCGGCGGTGCATGAGCGCGTGTTGAACAAATTGCGGGAGTTCGTCCAGGCGCAACCCGGACTGCGCTGGCAGAACGTGGTGGAATCACCGTTGCCCGGTCCGGCGGGCAACCGGGAATTTTTGGCGTTGATTGAAAAAACAGGCTGACAAAATCAAATGTGTCGGGCTGATCGGCAATTCCGACAAGGCCGCCTGCGCCGACATCGTCCGCAAAGCCGCGCGCCTCATCCGGCGCGCCGGGCGCAAGGTTTTGTGCAATGCCGAGACCGCCCGGCTGGCGGGATTAAAGCATCTCGCCCGCGGCGATGCCGCCACTCTGGCGCGTGAAGTGGATTTGCTGCTGGTGTTCGGCGGCGACGGCACCATGCTGCATGTCGCCCGTGAAATCGCCGGCTCGGCCACGCCCATGCTCGGTGTCAACATCGGCGGCCTCGGCTTTCTCACCGCCGTGCCGTCGGACGGAATGACTCGCGCCCTGGCCCGGGTGTGGCGCGGCCAGTTCAAATACGAGTCCCGCGCCCTCATCGAGGTCACCGGCGTCTGCCAGGAACGGAAAATCCGTGAGACCGCGCTCAACGACATCGTCGTCAGCCGCGGCGCCATCTCGCGTCTCATCAGCCTGGACGTGAGCGTGGATGATGAACTGGTCACCCGTTACCGCTGCGACGGCCTCATCATCAGTTCGCCGACCGGTTCCACGGCCTATTCGCTGGCCGCCGGCGGGGCGATTGTGCTGCCCACGGCGGACGTGTTCGCCCTGACGCCGATTAGTCCGCACGCCCTGTCGAATCGTTCCATCATCCTGCCGCTGTCCTCGGCCATCCACGTCAAGGCCATCAGTTCGCCGCCTCCGACCATTCTGAGCGCGGACGGCCGGTTCGTCGCCGAACTGGGCGCGGGCGACGAAGTGACCGTCCGGCGCAGCCGTGGCGCCGTCCGGTTGATGAACCTGGCGGACAGCTCATTTTTGGAAGCCTTGCGGCGCAAACTGCACTGGCGCGGAGCCTATTTATGAAGAGCTGAAGGCTGAATGAACAGAAACCCATATTTTGACCGATGAATGTTTTTCCTTTAGCCTTCAGCCTTCAGCCTTCAGCCTTTTACAACCATGGTCCGACTTAAAGACATCGCCCGGCACGCCGGCGTCTCGGTGATGACCGTCTCGAAGGCGTTGCGCGACGAACCGGATGTGTCGGCGGCCACCAAGTTGCGCATCAAGGGGCTGGCCCAACAAATGGGCTATGTCCCTGATTCGTCGGCGCAGGGGTTGCGCACCCGAACGACGAAAATGTTCGGCCTCGTCGTCCCGTCAACCATGAACCCCATCTACGCGCGCATTGTTTTTGCCATCGAGGAACGCGTCCACGAACTCGGTTACGACCTTTTGCTCGCCCATACCCACAACCTGCCGGACCGCGAGGAGGTCTGTCTCCGGCGCCTGTTGTCACGGCGCGTGGACGGGCTGTTCATCTCGCCGGTCTATCGTTTCGAGGCCGAGGCGCGGATTTACAAGGAGGTGCTCACCCGCCACGTTCCGACGGTCTTGCTCGGCCCGCCCGCGCCGTTCTGCAAATCATTTGTGAGCGTGGAAAGCGATGAACAGGCCGCCAGTTACACCGCCACCCAGCATCTGTTGAAACTCGGCCACAAACGCATTGCCTATCTCACCGGCCCGCCCGTCGCGCCGTGGGCGCATGAACGGTTTGAAGGCTACCGCCGCGCGTTGCGCGAGGCCGGCATCGAGGTGGACGACAAGCTGGTCTTTGCCGCCGGCCACACAATTGAAGACGGCACCAAGGCCGGCCTGCAAATGCTCAATGAATCCTGCCACGCCACCGCCATCCAGGCCGTGAGCGACCAGGCGGCCATCGGGTGCGCGGAAGCGTTGTTCACCCAGGGACTCAAGATCCCGGACGACATCTCGCTGGTGGGCTATGGCAACATCATGGCTGCGGAATACTTTCGCGTGCCCTTGACCACCATCCGCCAGCCGAAGTTCCGGCTGGGCATGGCGGCCGTGGACGTGATGATGAATCTGCTGAAGGGCGAGCGGGTTGAAATCAAGCGCCTGTCCGCCGAACTCATCGAGCGCAAAAGCACCGCCCCGCCCAAAACGTTTCAAACCAGTTGAAGCGGCTGAAACTGGCGCCCGAGAATCGGCGCGCTTTTGGTCTTCAGCCAGTTTTCCAGGATCCCGGCGTAAACATTGCGGAAGTCCACGGTGTATTTGATGTCGCCCTGATACAAATCCTGCGGCGCCAGGCTGGGATAGGCGCCCAGCAAACCCGCTTTCACCTTGTTCCCCACGACGAACATCGGCGCCGCCGCGCCATGGTCCGTGCCGCCACTGGCATTCTCCGCCACGCGCCGGCCGAACTCGCTGAACGTCATCACCAGCACGCGCGACAGGTTGCCCTGTGCCTTCAGGTCCTCGACGAACGCCTGGACGGAATCGCCCAACTCCTTGAGCAGGCGCTGTTGCGTGCCCAACTGGTTGGTGTGCGTGTCGTAGCCGCCCTGCGACACGTAATAAATCCGCGTGGACATCCCGCCGCCGATGAGCTTGGCGACCAGCCTGAGTGAATTGCCGATCAGTGACGCGGGATACGTTGCCTGGTTTTGCACCCGCGCAGCAATGTCGCGCACCTGGTCGGAACTGACCTGAGCGTCGAGCGCGGTGCGCTCAATGAATTCCGTCACCGACCCGCCCTGCATGGGCATCCCGGCCGGCAGCGAACCGATGGTGCCGCCGGAATTTTCATCGGCGGCTGCGGTGGACATGTCCACGGCATTCATCCGTTCATACGCCATCTCCGTCATGTTGGTTTCGCCGGGCCGGACACGGTCGTTGGACATGAACCGGTAATTATTCGGGTTGTTGAAACAGATGCCTTTGGGTGTTTTGGCAAAAAACGCCTCCGGCATCTGGTTGCCGATGGTCACGGCCACTGCCGGATCGCAGCCGGCACACGCGTTGTCGAAATACCGGCCCAGCCAGCCGTACTTTTCGATTTGCTCCGCGTCGCTGGCCGTCTGCCAGATTTCCGTGGACCGGAAATGAGACCGGTTGGGGTTGGGATAGCCGACGCCCTGGACCACGGCCAGGTTCCCGGAATCGTAGAGGCTTTTGAAGCCGGTCAGAGCCTCGTGAAGCCCGACCTGGCCGTTCAAATTCAGGACCTGTTGCGCGGACAGCCCGAGTTTGGGTCGCGCGTTGTGATAAAAATCACTGGTGTATGGCACGACGGTATTGAGGCCGTCGTTGCCGCCAGCCATTTGCAGGACGACGAGAATGGTGGAGTCCTTGCCGGTCACGATTTGGGTGGCGGCATCGGCGGCCTGGCTTTGCAGCGCGGCAAATGTGTCGGCCAGGAACGCCGGCACGGTCCACGACAGCGCGCTGCCAAGCACGGTGGTCCGCAAAAATTCGCGCCGCGTCTGGAGACTGATTTCGTCTTTCATAATCTTTCCTATGGTAGGGACGCTGCAGCGCGTCCTGGCCGACCAGCAGGTCGGCCCTACTTTTTCATGTCACTTGATATTGCGGCGTGGCCATGACCAGCCGGATGGCCGCGCGAATGTCGTCGTCACTCAAGTTCGTTTTCGCCGCCAGAAAATCGCGCAGGGCCTTTTCCTGGTCGCCCTTGAGGGACGATTGCAACAGCCGGTGTTCCAGCGCGGCCACGAGCTGGTCCTGGCTGGAACGTTCGTCCGGCGTGAAAATTTTCTCCACGTCCACGGGACTGGGCGCAGCATTTTGCAACTCGCGCATCAGCGGTCCCCCGCCCTGTCCGCCCGGCTTCCGCGCCAGATCGCCGCCGCCAAACATCCGGTAATTGCCCTGCACAACGGCCTGGGCCAGGTTGTAGCGCATCAACAGCGAGTTGGTGCTGATCCATGTCATGCCGCCGTCCCAGCCCTTGACGTTGGGCGGCGCGAACAGGTCTTGGCCGAGCCCGCGCGTAATGCCCCAACTGGCCGGCGCCGGCGGCAGTTCGCATTCCAGCACGCGCACGGTGCCCACCAGCCATTGCACCGGGCTCTTGACCTGGTTGCGGACGATGTCGTGGGCGTAAAATTCCTCGCTGCGGAACATGACGCGCAGCATGAATTTGAAATAATTCCCGCTCTCGCGCAGGACCACGGCGAGCGCGTTGTTCAATTCTTCGGAGGGATACTGGCCCGCGAAATAATTCCACAGCTTGGCGGTGATGAACCGGGCGGCCTGCGGCTGGGCGACAATCTGCGCAATCACGTCGTCGCCGTCGAGGTCACCGGTGCGGCCAAGGAAGGTCTTGGTGCCGTCGTCATGAAAGGCCGGGCGGTAAACGTACTTCTGGTTCAGCCGGTCGTATGACCATCCGGTCAACGCGCGCGCCGCCTCGGTGATGTCCTTTTCGGTGTAATGACCCTCGCCGAGCGAGAACAGTTCCATCACTTCGCGGGCGTAATTTTCGTTGGGATGTTCCTTGCGGCTCTGGGCCTGGTCGAGCCAGACCAGCATGGCCGGATCCTTGCCGGATTCGAGCAGCAGCCGCTCCCAGTTGTCCGTGGCGAGACGGCGGAACAGCTCGTTCTGGCGCCACATCAGGTAGGCGGCATTGGGGACCTGGCGGACCTTCTCGATGCTCGTGGCGAAGTGTCCATGCCAGAAGAGGACCATTTTTTCCTGGAACGGCCGCGGTCCCCTGGCCATGCGGTTCAGCCACCACTGGCGCAACTCCAGCATCCGCTGGCCTTGCAGGCGCTGTTCCTCCTGCTGCAGCTTCTTGCGCTCCTCCGGCGTCGAGTCCCTGGCCGCCTCCCGCCGCTTTTGCACTTCCTCCGGATCCGGTTTCGCCCAGGCCGGAGCGGGTGTGGAGTCGGGGATGTACTCGTAATCAACGAGCGAGGAAACCGCCTTGTCCGGGCCGAGGTCGGCCAGCTTCTTGATTGCGGCGGGCGTGCCGCCAAATCCGGCCCGGTTCAACAAATGCGCCGCCGTCTCCAGGCTCCAACGACTCTTATCGAGCGGCTTTAGCATACATTGTGAAAGACGTAAGCGGATCTTAAAAAGTTTCAGGGCCGTTCAAGTTTCGGTCAGACATTTTCCGCGCCCAATCGAAACACCGCAAGTAACGTGTAACGCGCGCCATTTGGCGACAATTCGCTCCGGATGATTTCAATTTGGCCTGCTGTCCAGTCGCCAAAGGCCTGCTTTGCGAGCGATTGCACGTGGGCGGCCAGGTTTCGCGCGTCGGACGGACGGGGATTTTTCAACCGTCCCAGCGTGACGTGGCCGGTGAAATTCTTTTCGCCGGGTTCCGGACTGAATGGCCTTACGGCAGCTTCAATCTGTTGCTGCAATCCCACCAGCCAGCCCTCGCCATCGTTGATCCCCACCCAGACGACCCGGGGCGAACGCGGATTGGGAAAAAAACCAACGCCTTCTGCCCGCAACGACAATGGCCGGGCATTGCGACAAACGGCACCGACGGAATGCTTCAAGGTTTCGATGCTGTCCACCGGAACAGCGCCCAGGAACCGGAGGGTCAGATGAAACTGGTCGGGCCGGGTCCAACGGGCCACAGTGCACGGAACAAGCGGCTGTAATTCCTGCTGCATCCGGATGATTTCGTTCCGGACCGGTTCCGGCAGGGCAATGGCCACAAACAACCGGAACGCGGCTGCTGAACTTTCATTTGCCATTACCGCCAATCTGTTGTCCGAATTGCCGGAATTCAAGACCGGATTGCGTTCCTTGGGAGCGCCGGCGCTCCCTGGATATTGACGGACTGTTTTTAATTCGACACCCAACCCTCGACTTTCGACACTCAACCCCATGAAAGCCCGGCGGTTATCCTGAGTACAGGCCGCTTTGAGTCGCTTGCCCGGCGGGCCGGGTGAAAAAAGTTTCCCTTTGTTTGTCGCAAAACCGCCCCGGACTTCACTATTGAATGACGGTATGAGTTCGCTGGGACTGGGCATTACATGGATCTAACTGACAAAGAATACGTCGAGCGTTGCCGCGATGGGCATCAGGAGGATTTCCGCGTGCTGGTGGATCGCTATCAGAAACCGTTGTTCGCCTATCTGGCGGGCCGGCTTTGGGATGGCCGGCAGGTGGAAGAAGCGGCACAGGAATCGTTTGTGAGAGCCTTTCTGTCATTGAAGACGCTGCGGAAGCCGGAGTCGTTCTACGCCTGGCTGCTGGGTATCGCGGGGCGGGTCGCCAAGGAACAACTGCGTTCCCTGAAGCATCGCCAGCAGGATTGCGAAGTGACGGAATCCATCATGGCCAACGCCGCCGACAGCCGGGGAGAGTATCCGTTGGAAGAAGCCATCGCCGCCCTGCCCGAATCCTATCGTCAGGTGATCCTGCTGCGGTATTACGAGGGGCACTCCTGTCAGGAAATTGCCACCCGCCTCGATCTGCCGCTCGGCACGGTCACCAAAACGCTTTCGCGCGCCTACACCCTGCTCCGTCAGGAACTAGCCGCCCGCGAAAGCGCGGAAACAACCGTCAACCAAACGTAACTGCCATGAACTGCGCTGAATGCCGGGACAATTTGGTCGCCTGTGCGGAGGGATTGCTCGACCGCGAGGAATTGCTCCAGTGCCAGGCACACCTCGAAACCTGCGCGGCCTGCCGGGCCGAGCACGCGGCCATCACCCGCCTGCAACAGCAACTGGTGGCCCGCGGTCCGGCGACCGCCGAAGTGTCGCTGGTCAACCCGGTAATGCGGCGGGTTCAGGCAATGCAAACCGAACGCGAAAGAAATTCAATTATGACAAAATTATTCACACGCTGGGGATTCGGGCTGAGCGCTGCCGCCGGTGCGGCCGCCATTATTCTGATTGCCTTCCTGGTCTTTCCCAAAGCCCAAGTCACCGCCGCTGAGGTCATGACCAAAGGCGCCCAGGCCGTGGCCAAACTCACGACCATTCACCTGCGCGGCCAGGTGCGCAGTACTCCGATAGATAATTTTGAAAGCATCAATTCCGCCGAGGACTTTACATCCATCGAGTTGTGGAAACAGTTCGAACCGGAGTTAAAATGGCGGGTTGAAAAGCCGGGGCGTGTCGGCGTCATGGACGGCCAATCAACCGTATTGTTCATCAAACAACCCGCCAACGAAGCTTTCAAGCTCCCCAAACCTTTGCCCAGCGCATTTGACACGGAGTGGCTCCATAAGATTGCCAACATCAGCAACGCCATCACCAATGAACTAAAAAATGCCGCTGCCCATGGCTGGAAACTCGACCTCACCGAGGAACGCGGCGCCGATGGCCGGAAGAAAGCCATCGTTACGGTTCACGCCAAATCCGGCCTGCCGGACGATGACTATATGAAGAACAAATTCATCGGAGTGTCCGACACCCGCCGGGTATATCGTTTCGATGCCCAGTCCGACTTGTTGGAGGCGGTGCAGATTTATCTGGTTCGTCCATCTGGCGAGGTACAAATCTTTGACCTCAGCCAGATTGACTACAACCGGCCGATTGAACCAAGTGTGTGGCAACTCGAAGTGCCGGCGGATGTAAGCTGGGGCCAGGAACCGCAAAATCTGCCCGACAACGAAACCTATGCGTCCATAACCCCAGAACAGGCCGCTCGCGCATTCTTCGAGGCTTGCGGCCGTGAGGATTGGAACGAGGCCGAAAAATTCATGTCGCCGGTTGTTCCAGCCCTCAAACAGATTTACGGCGGTCTGGAGATCATCAGCCTGGGCAAATCCTTCACCTCCAAAGTTTATCCAGGCTGCTATGTACCATACGTGATCAGACTCCAACCGCAGGAGATTAACGTGCGCGTGTCCAACTCGAACGCGGCAAACCGATACGTGGTAACGGGAATCTATCACGGCAAACTCCAGCTTCATCAGGACCTTAAATGGACGAATGAACCTGCCATCCTTCCCAATAACGATGCTTATGCCCGGATGTCGCCCGCCGAGGTCGTAACGGCATGCTCCGCGGCTCTCGCAAAACTGGACTGGACCGAACTGGGAAAATTCTGTCCCGGCAATTTTGTGGAAGAACTAAAAGGTCAGTTTGACGAGGCGGATAAAAAAGGACTGGACGCGCGTCAACTGGTTCAGAAGGTGGAGGTCGGTGAAGCATTCTGGTCCGCGGAGCAATCAGCCTGGTTTGTAAAGTGCCGCGCGTCATTGGTCGTTTTGGAGAATCTGGCCGTCAGGAAGGACAATCCGGCGGGCCGCTGGCAGGTGGATGGCGGAATCTGACCCGCCAAATTCACCAGCCGTTCAAATTTGCAGCATCAGGGCGGAACTCGCGAGGGTTCGGCCCTTTTGCTTCAATGAAGTGGACATTTCGGTCGTGGTGTCTTAGTTTGTTGCTGAAACGGTTTCAATCAGCTTTTCGATTGTCCATGTTTCGGTTGCCAACTTCAAGCCTATTGCCGGAGTGCAGCCAAGCGTGGTGTGAACCTTGCAAAAATTG
>JBKQOA010000024.1:0-24059 GCA_052145735.1 Limisphaerales bacterium | reverse complement strand
TTCGCCGATGAGAATCACGTCCGGGTCGTGGCGCAGGATCGAGCGCAGCCCGCGCGCAAAGGTCAGGCCGGACTTCTCGTTGACCTGGATCTGATTGACGCCTTTGAGCTGATATTCAACGGGATCTTCCACGGTGATGATTTTGCGGACGGAATCGTTGATCTCGTTCAGCGCGGTATAAAGCGTGGAGGTTTTGCCGCTGCCGGTGGGGCCGGTGACGAGGATGATGCCGTGCGGCAGCTGGAGCACGCGGCGGAAACAGTCCAGTTCGCGCCGGGCCATGTCCAGTTCGCCCATGCCGCGCAACGCCGCGTTCTGCCGGAGCAAGCGCATGACCACCGCCTCGCCGTGCAGCATGGGAATGACGGAAACACGGATGTCCACCTCGGCCTCGTCAATGCGCACGCGGATGCGGCCGTCCTGCGGCAGGCGCTTCTCGGCGATGTTGAGGTGGCTCAAAATTTTGATGCGGGAAACGATGGCGGGCTGGAAGCGCTTGAGTTGCGCGGGGACGGAGACGTCCTGCAGCACGCCGTCGATGCGATAGCGGATGCGGAATTCATCCTCGAAGGGTTCGAGGTGGATGTCCGAGGCGCGCAGTTCGATGGCGTCCTTGAGGACCTGGTTGACGAAGCGGATGATGGAGGCCTCGTCCTCGGCAGCCTCGTCGAGATTGGTGTCATCGGCATTGTCATCGACCACTTCAAAGCCCTTCTCCTCGCCGAGGGTGTCAATGGTGTCGGCGCCGACGCCGAGGCGTTTCTTGATTTCGCGCTGGATGACTTCGCTGGTGGCGAGGATGGGCTTGAGGTTCAGGCCGGTGAGGGTCTTGAGGGCGTCGAGGCCCTGGGTGGCGAAGAGGCGGCTGGTGGCGACTTCGACGGTGCCGTTGAGGCGTTTGAGCGGCAGGAGTTCCTCTTTCAGGAGGAGGCGGGCGGGAAAAAGAGAAAGAAGCTGACGGTCCGGGTCCACGTCGTCCAGCGTCGTGTAGGCGAGGCCGTATTCCTTCGCCAGCCAGCGCAGGACGTCCTCCTCGGTCTTGACGGGGGACGGGGCGCGGCCCAGGGACTCCGCGTCGGTCGAAGACAGTTGCCGGCCCGCAATCATGCGGTCCAGCAACTGTTTCAACGAAGTGTCTTGCGTTTCACTCATGGGGTGAACGTCAGCTTCCTTCCTCGCCTGGACTTATTCCAGCAATCCGAGCAGGGTGGCCTGGGCTTCCTGTTTCGTGGTGAGCACCTTGCGGAGGTTTTCCTGCGCCTGGGCGAGTTTGGCTTGCTTGGCTTTTTGCGACGCCTTGTATTTCGCGAACAAATCCTTGATTTGCGCGGCGGGCGCGTTGTCGTCAATGGCCTTTTGCAGGGCTTCGGCTTCCGGGCTGGGCTGGCCGCCGAAGAAACCGCCACGGCGATTGTTGCCGCCGTTGTCATTGTTGTTGTTGCGCGGGCGGAACATGCGGCCCATGCCGCCGCCGAATCCGACATCGCGGCGCGAATCCATCACTTTTTGGATCAACGGCTGGACGGCGTTCCACTCGGTGTCATTGGTGTAGCCGAGCTGGTCCTTGATGTTATCCATCATGCGTTGCTGCATCTGGGCCGGGTCGAAGTTGCCCCGCCCGGGGCGACCACCGCCACCGCCACCACCACCGCCGTTGTCGTTCTGCGCGGAAACATTGCCGGCGCTCAAACACAGGGCCGCGGCGATTCCGCATATCGTCAATAATTGATTTACTTTCATCGAATGTTCTCCTCTTGCAGTTGGGATTTTGTTTACATTTTTTTTGCATCACGGAACGACACATCCGTGCCATCCGTGGGTTGCGACCCGACTGCTTGCAACAAACATACCAATCGCAAAAAGCCTTGATTTAGCCGTAAACCGGTGAGCGTCCTGCGCAATCGTTGCTCAACGCCCCGGGTGTCGCGCGCAGAATTTGCGCGCCGGGACAAAAGGGGCAGGTACTACTGGCGGGGCTTTTTGGAAATTGTTTCTGTTGTGCGGCCGGCGGCTTTGGCCGGGCGATTTGGTTTCAATTGCGCACGATAAAACTTGCTGTTTTGTCGCGCGGGAATAAAATGTTCCGGTGCCGATTCCACGCGGCACGTCGCAGTTTTGGTTGCCTCGGTAGCTCAATTGGTAGAGCAGTTGACTCTTAATCAATTGGTTCTAGGTTCAAGTCCTAGCCGGGGTACCAATTCCACTTTTTGACTCGCGAGGACAACAAGCAACAAAGGCAGAAAACCGCCAATGGTTGCCAGAGGTTTTTCATCTATTACAGGTTTGCCCGAGAGGACAGGAGATGACGCGTCCGGAGACGATTTTACTAAATTTGGTGCGTTCACTGGTGCATTCAATTTCCCCGAGCCAAACGTTGGCAGTTTCTGAACGGCGTCAGCAATCTGCATAAACCAAAAATGCCGCTGTATGGCCCAAAGAAAAACAACGAGAATTGCTCACAATTGTATTTTTTTGTTGTTTATTCCAATACGGCTGAAGCGCGGACACCGAACCCCGAACGGTGAAAATGGAGACAGGCTGTATGTCTGTCCCGCGCCCGACTCTCACCCCGGTTTTTATTTCACCGGCTGGAATTTGCTGCGCAGGACGTGGATGAGGGCCTTGACGGTGAGTTCGATGAAGAGGAACGGCTTGGCGATGAAGTCGTTGCCGCCGGCCATGGTGGAGCTGGCGCGGTTGTCGAAGTCGCTGAGGACGGTGACAAAAACGACGGGGGTTTTCCTGTGGAGCGGCAGGTTGCGTAATTTGGCGCAGAGTTCGTAGCCGGTCATGTCCGGCATGTTCACGTCCAGAAAGACCAGGTCGAACTGCCGTTCGGAAAGCAGTTTGATGGCGGTGTTGGGGTCCTCGACGTTGATGGACTGGAGCTGCGCCTTTTCGAGGGCGTAGGTGATGGCGCGGCGGGAAAGGGCCTCGTCGTCCACCACCAGGATGCTGGCGGCGGGGAGTTGTTGTTTGTCCGGCCGGGTGCCGCGTTCGAACAGGAAACCGAGAAAGTCCACGGCGGCGGCGACGGTGCGAAGGGTGGAGGCGTTGATGTTTTTGGGTTGTTCGTAAAGTTCCTTGAGCAGGGCTTCGAGGGCGGCGGCCAGGTGGGCGATCTGGATGAGGCCGGAGATGCCGGCGTTGCCATTGACGGAATGGATGCGGCAGTAGAGTTCGTGGATATGTTTGAGTTGGGCCACTTCGGTGCCGGCCTTGATGAGGCTTTGCAGGCTGCCGCGCAGGGCGGCGAGGGTGGTGGGCAGGCTGGTGATGAAGGTTTGCCGGAGCTCGGCCAGGAAGGCGGCGTCCGCCTCGCTGCTGGACAGGGCCGGTTTGGCGGGGGGCGCCCCGTTGGCTTTCGTGGCGGCTGACGGCATCACGCTGCCGCCGACGGTGTGGCGCAGCAATTCCAGCAATTCCTTGGGCGGGCAGTTGATTTTGGAGACGCATTTGGTTGCGCCGGCCTTCCACGCATCTTGGACGAGGTTGGTCAGGTACGTGTTGGAGAAGACGATAATCGGCACTTTGGAAAATTCCGTTTCGCCGCGGATTTCCCGGATGACGTCCACGCCCGACATTTTGGGCAGCATCAGGTCGAGCACGATGGCGTCGGGCCGGAACGTGCGCATGAGTTTGAGCCCGCCCTCGCCGTCCAGGGTCACCTCGACCTGGTAGCCTTCCACGGCGAGTTTGTTCCGGTAAATGTTCGCGACAATCTGGTCGTCTTCAATAATGAGGATTTTTTTCATGAATTGACGGCGGCCGGCGGCAGGGCCACGTTCAGCTCCGCCGCCAGGTATTTTTGGATGAGATTGAATTCGCGCGCGGCCTGGTCATAGACCTCGTTGGCGTTGGTGAGCGCGCCGGCGGCGCCCTGCTTTTCCAGTTCGCGCAAGAGCGGCACAAAGCGGACCATGCCCAGCGTGGCGCTGGCGCCCGCGCAACTGTGCGCGACGCGGCGGACGTCATCGGCCTTGTTGGCCTTCACGGCGGCCTCGAGTTGCGCCAGTTGCTGGACGGTCTGCTTGAGGAACAGGTCCACCAGTTCGCGGATGCTGTCCACGTTGCTGTCGGTCAAATCGTTCAGGCGGTCCATCTCCACCGGCGGTTCCGACGGTTCGGATGGTTCCGGGGCGGCCGGAGCTGGGGCGGGGGATTCGGTGGCGGCGGGCGCCGGGGCGGGGGTGGACTTGGACGGGTCGGCTTCAGGTGTAGTCATAGTTGTGGTGGTGGTGGTTGCAGGCGCGGCGGGTTCCGCAGCTACGGCCGCGGCGGCGGCCATCGCCTGGGGTCCCCAGCGTTCGATCATGGCGCGAACGTCCTTGGGGAGGATGGGTTTGGGGAGGTAATCATCCATGCCGGCGGCCAGGCATTTTTCGCGGTCGCCCTGCATGGCCTGCGCGGTCATGGCGATGACGACGATGCGGGCCTTGTAATTCGGGTGGGTGGCGTTGTCCTGCTGTCGTTCGCGAATCGCGCGCGTGGCCTCCAACCCGTCCATTTCCGGCATCATCACGTCCATGAAGATCAAATCATACGGCTGTTTGTCCAGGGCGTCGAGGGCTTCGCGTCCGTTTCCGGCCAGGGCGGGCTCATAACCGATGGACTGGAGGATGCGCGCGGCCACCTTCTGGTTGATGGCGTTGTCGTCGCACAAAAGGATGCGCAAGGGCAATCGTTCGGTGAGGACCTGGGAAGGTTTGGAGGTGGGTTCCGAGCGCGTGGTTTTTTTGGGACTGAGCAGGGCGCGCAGGAGCATCTCGTTCAACTGGGCCGGCTTGACGGGTTTGTTGACGGTGTGGGAGAAGACGATGTGCGTGCTGCCGGGGGCATCCGAGTGCAGTCCGAGCGGCATGAGCAGGACCAGCGGCATCATGGCGGCGGCGGGCAGTTTGTGGATTTCCATGGCCAGCGCGAGGCCGTCCATGCCGGGCATTTGCAGGTCGAGGACGCCCAGGTCGTAGGTTTCGCCTTTTTGAAACCATTCGAGGGCCTGTTGGGGGCTTTCGGCGCAGTGCGGGCTCATGCCCCACTTGGTCACCTGCTCGGCGATGACGCGGCGGACGGTGGGGTTGTCGTCCACGATCAGGAGGCGCAAGCCGCCGAGTTTGGGCTGGGGACCGGCCAGGGCGAACGGCGCCGGCTGGGGTTCGGCCTGGACATTGATGGTGAAATGGAACGTCGAACCCGCGCCGGCGGAACTTTCGACCCACATTTTGCCGCCCATCAATTCGACGAGTTGTTTGCTGATGGCCAGGCCGAGGCCGGTGCCGCCATAATGTCGCGCGGTGGAGGCATCCCCCTGCGAGAAGGGTTTGAACAACCGCGCCAGCCGTTCGGGCTGGATGCCAATGCCGGTGTCGCGCACGGAAAAATGTAGGTGCAACAGGGAATGATTTTTCGCCTCATCCGGTTTCAGCGACAGCAATTTGACCTGGATGAGGATGTCGCCCTTGTCGGTGAACTTGATGGCGTTGCTCAACAGGTTGGCGATCACCTGCCGCAGGCGCAAGGTGTCGCCTTCCACGGTCGTGGGAATCCCGTCGTCGATCTGGGACGCCAGGTCGATGCCTTTCCCGAAGGCGCGGGCGGCCTGGAGATCGAGCGAGTCCTCGACGGCGGCGCGCAGGTTGAACGGGCGGGAGTCGAGTTCGAGTTTCCCGGCCTCGATCTTGGAAAAGTCCAGGATGTCGTTGACGATGGCGAGGAGGGATTCGCTGCTGGTGTGGATGGTTTCGAGGTAGCTGCGCTGTTCGCCGGTCAGGGGGGTTTCGAGGAGGAGGCTGACCATGGCGATGACGCCGTTCATGGGCGTGCGGATTTCGTGGCTCATGGCCGCGAGGAATTCGGATTTGGCGCGCACGGCGGCCTCGGCGGCCTGGCGGGCCTCGGTCAAATTATAGTTGTGCCGGTCCAGGGCGTCGTGCCGGCGCTTCGTTTCCAGATGGGCGCGGAAGCGGGCGCGGAAGACCAGGTCTTCGAACGGCGGGCTCATGCAATCGAACACGCCGAAGTCGAACGCGCGCAATTTGTCCGTCTTGTGGTCGGTCTCGGCGATGGCAATGACGAGCGTGAAGGCGGCGGGAGGAGTTTCCTGGAGCTGGCGCAGGAGTTCGAAGCCTTCCTCTTTCAACGAAATCAGATCCACGAGCACCAGGTCCACCGGCCGGGCGCGGAGCGATTGCAAAGTCTCGGCGGCAGTGCGCTCCAAGGCGAAGGTGACGTTGTCGGCGTGCAACACCTTGGACAACATCGCCAGCAGCTTGGGATCATTGCTGACGAGTAAAATTTGGAATGCCGGCTGGCTCATGGTGATTCAAAATCCAATATTTTCAACAAAAGGCAGCATGAATCATTCCTGAGTAGATAGAATTTCCCGCATTTAGCCAATGATTTTTGCATGGAAATTGGCCACGGCCACGGCCTGATGGGACACTTTTTCCACTCCCGCGGGCCGGTCCGGATCCGACTGTTGGCGGCGACGGGAGGTCGTGCAATTCTCCGGGCGCCGGAAAGAAACATTGCTGGCGCGCACCGGTGGCGATAAACTTTTGCCCATGCTCCAAACGGTGCTCAACCCCGGACCGGTGAGCGACGTGGTTCCTGCGCGCGACAGGCATCTCACTGCCTATCGCTACATGTTGCTGGCGCGGTTGCTGGACGACAAATTCGCCGGTCTTTACCGTGCCGGCAAGATTCATGGCGGCGTTTTCATCGCCCGCGGGCAGGAAGCGTTGAGCGCGGCCGTGGGGTTGTCGCTGAAAAAGGGCGACGTGTTTGCGCCGTTGATCCGCGACACGGCGGGCCGGCTGGCGTTTGGCGAAACCGTCAACAAAGCGGTACAGACGTATCTGGGTTCCGCGCTGGGCCCGATGCGCGGACGCGACGGCAATGTTCATCGCGGCGATCCGAAGGAAGGATACCTGCCGATGATCAGCCATCTGGGCGCGATGATTTCCGTGGTGAACGGCACGTTGTTCGCCCGCCGGCTGAAGGGCGTCACCGGCACGGTGGGCGCGACGTGCATTGGCGACGGCGGCACCTCCACCGGCGCGTTTCACGAAGCGCTCAACCAGGCCGCCATCGAGAAATTGCCGCTGGTGCTGGTCATCGCCAACAACCATTACGCCTATTCGACGCCGAATGACCGTGAATTTGCCTGCCGCGATCTGACGGACAAGGCCGTTGGTTATGGCGTGCAGGCGCAAGCGGTGGACGGCACGGACTTGTCCGCCTGCCTGAAGGTGGTGGGCGAGGCGGTGGCGCGCGCGCGCGCCGGTCGCGGCCCGCAAATGCTGGTGGCCACGCTGCTCCGGCTATGCGGCCACGGCGAACACGACGATGCCAGTTACGTTGATCCGAAATTGAAGGCGTCGCCCGCCGGCCGGGATTGCCTGAAAGTGGCCGAGGAATTTTTGCTTCTTCAAAAATGGACGGACGCCGCGGCGTTGGGCGCGTTGCGGAACGAAGTGGTCCGTGAAATCGAGGAGGCCATCGCCCAGGTCCAGCGCGAACCGGCGCCCGACCCGTTTACGGAGGACTGGAGCGCGATTTCCTCCCGGCATTTGAGCGAAACGCATGACGAAGCGGGGCCCGCATGAGCATCACCTACCTGGAAGCCATCCGTGAGGCGCAGGCCCGGGCGTTGCGCGACGATACGCGGGTGTTCATTTACGGACAGGACGTGGGCGCATTCGGGGGGGCGTTCAAGGCCACCAAAAACCTCATGAAGGAATTTCCCGGGCGCGTAATCGACTCGCCCATCAGCGAGGACGCGATGGTGGGGCTGGCCGTGGGGGCGGCGATTGAAGGCATGCGGCCGATCATCGAGATGCAATTTGCGGATTTTTCCACCGTGGGTTTCAACCAGATTGTCAACCAGGCGGCCACGCTGTTCTGGCGCACGAACGTGCCGTGCCCGATCACGGTGCGGCTGCCCTTTGGCGGCACGTCCGGCAGCGGGCCATTTCACAGCCAGAGCCTGGAGACGATCTACGCGCATTATCCGGGCCTGGTGGTGATGACGCCGGCGACGGTCGAGGACGCTTACAGCATGTTGCTGGAAGCGGTGGCGATTGACGACCCGGTGATTTTTTGCGAGCACAAATTTCTTTATTACCATCTCAAGGCCGAGCAATTGCCGAGCGAAGCCCTGCCCGTGGGCAAGGCCCGCATCGCCCGCGAGGGGCGGGACCTGACCATTGTCGCCTACAGCGCCATGGTGCATGAGGCGCTCGAGGCCGCCACCGAGCTCGCCCCGGAAGGATGGGAGATCGAGGTGGTTGACCTGCGAACCGTGAAACCGCTCGACACGGACACCGTGGTGGCCAGCGTCGCGCGCACGGGCAGGTTGTTGTGCGTGGGCGAAGCCTGGCCGTGGGGCGGAGTGACGGCGGAAGTCATCGCGCGCGTCACGAGCGAGGGGTTCGGCCTGCTGGACGTGCCGCCGCAGCGGCTCAACGCCAAGGACACGCCCGTGCCGTACCATCCCAATTTGTGGACGGCGCACCGGCCCACCGCCCGCGCCGTGGCCGCCGCCGCCCGGAAACTGTTGCGATTGTGAAAACAACGAGAATGAAATATTGGAGTAATGGAGCGCCGGAGCGCCGGAGCGCTGGATTATTGGATGGCAGGATAATTGGATTAATGCAACAAGTTGCCGTCCCATCAATCCATCAATCCATCAATCCATCAATCCAATTCTTCACCACCTCATTTTGACACCATGCCGCGCATTCCCATCATCATGCCGCAACTGGGCGAGTCCATCGCCGAGGCCAACATCATCAACTTCCTCGTCCGGCCCGGCGATGCCGTCGAAGCCGACCAGGATTTGATCGAGGTCGAGACCAACAAGGCGACCTTGAACGTGACGTCGCCGTGCCGGGGGCGGATTGAAAAATTCACCGCGCAATTGAACGAAAGCTATGCCGTCGGGACGGTGCTCGGCCACATTGAGGCGACGCAGGAGGAGGCGGTGCGCCTGGGGCTGGATGCTCCGGCGCCGGTAAAAACCGGCGACACGGACCGCATTTCCGCGTCGGACGGGAACGGCGCCAGGAATCGAATTCAGCCCACCGTGCGGGGATTGCCGGTGCCGGCGAATGCGGCGGGGGCGAGTTATCTGTCGCCGCGGCTCAAGGCGCGCATGAACGAACTGGGTTTGCACGCCGCCGATCTGGCGGGCATCGCGGGCAGTGGTGCGGCCGGGCGGGTGACCATTGAAGATTTCGAACGGTTCATCACCCACCTGGAGAAACAAAAGATCACCCCGGCGTCATCCATGCGTGTGGCGGTGGCCGACGCCATGCGGCGGAGTTGGACGCGGCCCCTGGCCCACGTGGGTTTGCCGGTGTGCCTGGACCCGTTGTTCGCCTATCGCAAGGTGGCGCGGCCCAAGCCCGGCCCGGCGCTTTGCGCGTTGCGCGCGCTGGCGGTGGCGCTGGCGGAGAACAGCGCGCCCGCCGGCCGGCTGGTCGGCAGCAAAATCGTTCATCCTTCCGCCATTGACATTGGGTTTGCGGTCGAGGCCGAGGAGGGCGTGCTGGTGCCGGTGATCCGCAACGCGGACAAACGGCTGCTCAAGGATTTGATCGAGCCTTACAACGAGTTGGTGTCGCTGGCGCGGGAACGCAGGCTGCCGGCGGACGTCACCGGCGGTTCGATTGCCACCGTCACGAATTTCGGCACGTTCGGGCTGGAATGGGCGACGCCAATTCCGCTGCCGGAGCAGACGCTCGTGCTGGGCATGGGCGCGGCGCGGCACGCGCCGAGCTGGGACTCCGTCAAAGGCCAGTTTGTGCCGGTGATGGAGGCGAATTTCACGTTGAGCTTTGACCATCGCGTGCTCGACGGCGGCGCGGCGGGCCGTTTGCTCCAGCGCGTGGCGGAATTGATGTCCAAGCCGGAGAAGTTGTGAAGCTGCTGATTTTAACAGTTGTTGTAACCTTCAACCTGGCAAACGTGCTGTTTGCTGCGGATTTGAGGTTTTTTTCAATCTCCACTAATCAAGCATTTGAAACAAGACAACGACTTGCCATATATGAAACAAATGCTTCCAATCTGCTAGATACCAATGGTTATGCTAAGGCAAATGAGATGGGTATCTCCGGTGTGCTTGATACCAATGTAATTACTAATGCAGAACAAAGCCGGGAGTTGATAGGCTATTACTTGTCGCATACAAATGAGATGTCGCTGAAAGGTGAGTTGCTCATCAGTCGCTGTTTTTTCGGATTTGGATTATATACCAACGCTATTGAATTGGCGAGACAATACCTGAATGTCTATTCAAACGACTTTCGTGCGTGGAATATGCTGGGCACTTCTTACATGATGGTGAAATCTCCCGATGAAGCGGTCAAAGCTTTTACCAATGCCGTACAACTTGGCTATAAGAAGAGCTATACTGCTCTAGCTGGTGCAGCGCTTCAAAGTGGCCAATGGGATGTTGTTCAGAGCATAATTCCACAATTGATGGCCTTACAAGAGTCTAAGGATCTGTCGCAAGATGATAAACTTGACCTCGTAGTGATATTGCTCGGTTATTCAATAAAAACAGAAGACAAAGAAATCTTTGTGAATGAACTGAATGGCGTGGACGCAAAACAAATCCTATCACGAGATGATTTAAAACAACTTGTTACATTTGGCTGCCAAAGTTTTCATGGCAAAGACATTGACAAGATTCGCCAGGAAATGGATGCGGCAGGCAAATCTGAGGCGAAATCACCGGAATAGTGCTTGGTGGCCTTTAAGCGGATTCAATTATTTTCCACCTTGAACGCTGCGACGATGGGCCGGTGGTCGGAGCCGACGCCCCAGTTGGGCAGCGTCAGAATGTAAGTCTCATTGGTCAGCCAGTCGCGAGCCATGGCCGGGCTGAGCAGAATGTAATCAATCCGGGAATAGGTGTCTTCCTTGCCGTAATAATGCGTCCACGTCACGTTGCGCGGCTCGAAGCGGGCGACCTCGTTCGGTTCGTTGTCGCCGTTGCGTTCGGCCGGCCGGGTGTCCACGAGCTTGAATTTGCCGCGGCCGATGACGGTCCTCGTTGATTCGGAATCCTTCACGTCGTTGAAATCGCCGAGCACGATCAATTTTGCGTCCGGGTCGGCCTGGAAATGTTCATCCACGATGCCGCGCAGGATTTTGGCTTCTTCCAGGCGCAACTGGGCTTCGTCGGCTTCGGGCACGGGCCGGCGCGATTTCAAGTGCGTGGCAATGAGCGTGAAGGTGAAATTCGTTGCGGCCCGGATGTTCACCTCGGCAAAACCGCGGCTGACGGCAAAGCGGCGGCCATCGAGCAGGAAGTTTTCATTGGTGTGCGGGTGGGACGCGACGATGGGCAGCCGGCTCAAAATGGCGACATGGATGTTGGTGTCCCAGCCCTGAACGTGTTCCCAGTAGGGGAAATCCAGGCCCCTGGTCTTGAGGGAAGCGCGCAGTTCGAGCAACGCGTTGGTGCCGCCCATTTCTTCGAGCGCGAGGACATCGGGCTTCAGCGCGCAGATGCTTTCGCAAACCCTGGCTTTGGCCTTGTCGGACTTGACGAACTGGCGCGATTCGGTCGGCTGGTCGAGATAATTTTCGACGTTGTAGGTGGCGACGCGGAACGTGTCGGCGGCGAATGTGACGGAGCCGGACAACACCAGCGCCAGCAATTCGCGGCCGGGCAAAAATCGTTTCAGCATGGCTACGCCGGAGCTTAATCATAAAGCCGCGCCCGTCTCAACGGATATTGTCAGAATCTTTTGCCAAATTCGGCAAAGCTGGTATCATTGTCCCATGCTGAAAATCGGCCGCAACGATTCGGCGGTGCGCCCCGCGAGGAGGCGCCGGCCGCAAAAGCTGGATGACATGCAGAGCCGGCGCGACCATCGCGAACTGCGGATTGACAAGGTGGGCGTGCGCGGGCTGCGGTTTCCCATCCAGGTGCGCGACAAGGCGCACAGCGTCCAGAACACGGTGGCGACCATCGGGATGTTCGTGGATTTGCCGAAGGAGTTCAAAGGCACGCACATGAGCCGCTTCGTGGAGGCGCTCAACGCGCATGGCAGCGTCGTGCACGTGGAAAACATCATGGAAATTTTGCGTTCGCTGCAGAAGCGGCTGAACTCAGCCACGTCGCACCTGGAAATCGAGTTCCCGTATTTCATGTCCAAGCAATCACCGGTGTCGCGCAAGAAAAGCCTGATGGATTACGTGGCGCGGTTCGACGCGGCGGCGTGCGGCAGCGAGGTTGATTTTGTGCTGACGGTGAAGGCGCACGTGACGACGCTGTGTCCGTGCTCGAAGGCGATCGCCAAATACGGCGCGCACAACCAGCGCGGGCTGGTGACGGTGGCGCTCCGGTTTACGAAGCCGGTCTGGATCGAGGACGTGGTGGCGATGATTGAAAGCTCGGCGAGTTCGGAGCTTTATGCGCTGCTCAAGCGGCAGGACGAAAAATTCGTGACCGAGCGCGCCTACGAAAACCCGGTGTTTGTGGAGGACCTGGTGCGGAACGTGGCGTTGAAGCTCAACGCGCATCCGCGGGTGACGTGGTACAAGGTCGAGGCGGAGAATTTCGAGAGCATCCACAATCACAGCGCCTACGCCTGCATTGAGAAGGGGTGACGCTTGCGCCGCCCTGGGAGCGCTGGCGTCCCGCCGGCGTGTTTTGCGGTGAAGCCTTTCCTCATCCACTCGCCGCCGGGACGGCGGTGCTCCCAGGCTGGCAACCATCAAGCGTGGCTCTTTGATTATTGGTCAAAGAGCACAAAGTCTGTCATTCGGGTGGTGAAAAGAAAAAATGGATGCGGAACGAATCCCGCATCCATAACCCAACCCAAATCAGAATTCCAATTCAGCTTTTCCGGCGCCGGAACAGCAGCAGACTCAAACCACCCAGGCCGGCCACTGCCAGCGTGGAGGGTTCCGGCACCGCCCCAAAATAGGCGGCATTGGCTCCTATGTAATTCGCGCTGCTCCCTTGGTTAACCGTTGGGAACTCGAGGCTGCTCCCGCTAAGGTTATACTCGTCCCCAAAGGTGACTTGGGAATAAAAGTCCGAAGCGGGGTGGACGCCATCCGAGTAAATGTCATCGGTGTTGCCGCTGCCGTAATAAGCGCCCATCACGTAGGTGGTGTTGGCCGAGAGCGTGATCGGAGCTATGTATATGTAATAGAATCCGTTGGTTACAATGTTCGCCGTGCTGGCGGAAACCGAGAGGCTATCAAGCAGGGTGCCCGTCGAGGTCCACAACCCAACCTCATGCGTACCGGCAAATCCATAGCCGCCCCACACTCCCAAGGCATTTATCGTAAGGGACTGGCTCCCCACGGTGAAGGAATCGCCTCGGGTGGTCGATGCGGGCGCAAAATACCCTCCGGACCAGCCGCTGCCGGTGATGATTGCGTAGTTTTGAGCATGGCAAATTTGAAATGCAAGCGTGCCACCCAAAAGAGCGATGGCCCACGCCTTGAGTGAACGATGGCTGTGTTTTGTCATTAGTGTTTTCATGTGTGTTTTTTGTTTGTGATGGAATATTTATCTGCAAATTATTTCCGGCGCCGGAACAGCAGCAGGCTCAAACCACCCAAGCCGGCCACTGCCAGCGTGGAAGGCTCCGGCACATCTTGAATATTCGCGGTCAAATTGTCATAAATGACATCCCCGGGATTGTTGCCATCATATAGACTGGGACCGAAATACGCCGAACTGGCGCCGAAGGTGAAAGTGCCGTTGTAATCGCCCAAACCGCCGCCGGCCAAGTTTACGGAGTAGGTGCTGGAGTCGGCTGTTTGGCCTGTCATGGTCACGGTAAGCGTCGAAAGACCGGTTTGTGGACCAGAGACAGACTGGCTGGGAGTATCGGAACCATTGAATTGCAATGTGCTGCTCGAACTGCCGCCCCAAGCCAAAAGGCTGATCTCAGCTGCTGCAGTAGGGCTTGTCAGCGTATTGGCGAAATACAGTCCGGCGGCTGTCCCATTACCGGCGGCGGCATTAATAATCCAAAAATCCAACGAGACCGAATCCCCACGGTGGAAAGTTCTGCCCCCTTCCACAACCAGGCGCCAGTCGCATTGCCCGGAATGGACGGGCTAAAAACACCGCTGCCAACATTCCAGCCATCGCTCGGATTGTTCCAGGCCGGCAGAAATTGATAGTTCGACTCGTCGCTCGTTGAAAAGTCATCCAACAGATCTGCGTACGCCGAAGCACCCAATGTGCTTGCACACACAACGGCTGCGACCAAGGGGCTCAAGGTTAGTTTTGACAATGCTATTTTCATAGAGGACGACTCCATTTTTGCATGCTGGTTAAAGATGTTTCATACAATCCCAATCCCTCACCAAATCGATTTCTTACCGACAGGCCAACCTTCCAACCTTCAGGTTGAATTTCGGTGGTATTAATAAAAAAGCACTCCACGCTTTTTGTTTTTTACTGCTCTTTTATTGTGAATAACTTGTGAATAACTTGTGAATGGCAAAATCCCGTTGCCACCGCCGGGCTGCTTATCGTGGTGGCAATAGTCTGACCGTGGGCAAGGTCGGCCGGCATGGCCGCCGCCAGGAGCGGAATGAGGCGCAGGGGATTCATTGTGGTGTTGGCGGTTTCATGTGCTTGCTTCCGGCGGCGGAAGAACAACAATCCCAACCTGCCCAAGCAGGCACAGGGCAAGCCTCGACTCCAGGATTTGCAAATTTACTTTCGTATATTAGAACAAACAGTTATCCAGTTTTTGCCGCGCATTCGCATCAGCTAAATTGATGCCACAAGCGGTTTTGGCTGCGGCGGTTATTGTGGTTCTTACCCGGGCCGTAAACCCAGCGGTCGGGACGGGAGCTGCGGGAGCGAACAAAACTGTCCGGGTCAATATCATCCTGAATGAAGACAGCCGATGCACATTATTGGGACAGACCTTTTTGACGGTTTTTCGCAGGAAATGAGATTTTAGATGCCGGCGGCGCATTTAAAGATTACGAGGAAATCAACCCGCCGCGCTTGCGCCGGCTGGCGCCTGATATTCTATGAGCGCGGCGGACTTTCATTGGCACAACGTTTGCCCGGCAGGCACAGGGCAACCGATTTGAAGGCGGGAAAATTCCTGAAAATTTGTGTGGCATATTTGTTTTCCTCTGCTACATTCCCGCCCCCTTGATGAACGAAAACCGATTTTAACTGTGACTATAAAGAAAAAAGCGACCGGTAAGACGCAGGTTTCCGCCACCGCCGCGGCCATTCTGGGCCGGACGACGTCGAAGACGAAAACCATCGCCGACCCGAAGAAGGTCAAGGCCGAGTGGCAGAAGTATTGCCAGCGGCTGCTCGAATTGCGCGAACAACTGCTCCGGCAGATGAACGGCTTGGCCAAGGAATCCGCGCAGGAACTGCCCGGCTACAGCCTGCACATGGCGGATTCGGGCACGGACAATTTCGACCGTGACTTTGCGCTGAGCCTGTTGTCGTCCGATCAGGACGCGGTCTATGAAATCGAGGAGGCGCTCAAACGCATCGAGAAAAAGACCTACGGCATTTGCGAATTGACCGGCAAGACGATCCCCAGGGCGCGGCTGGAAGCGATTCCGTGGACGCGGTTCACGGTCGAGGCGCAGGCACAATTGGAGCGCGAAGGCGCGTTGCGTTCACGACGCCTTGGCCAGCTCGGCTCGATCGACAGCGTGGGGGTTGCGGAGGTGGAGAGCGACGAGGACGAGCCGGAGGAAAAGGCCAAGGAGAAGGAATAATTTATGCCGCGCGAAATCATCACCATCGAATGCACCGAAGCGCGCAAGGAAGGCAAATCGCCCTCGCGCTACACCACCACCCGCAACAAAAAGTTGAAGACGGAGAAGCTGGAGATCCGCAAGTATAACAAGGCGCTCCGCCGCCACACGTTGCACCGCGAAATCAAGTAATTATGCCCCGCAAGACGCACACCGACAAGGACCGCCGCGGTTCCCGCCGCGGCCAGACGGAAAACCGCACGCCCCGTCCGAAGCCGAAGATTGACTTTACCGCCGACGCGCTCGATTTCAAAAACACCAACCTGCTCCGGCAGTATGTGACGGACCAGGGACGCATCCTGCCGCGCAAATACACGGGGATGCCCGCGCATTACCAGCGCCGGCTGACCCGCGCCATCAAGCGCGCACGCCAGATGCTGCTGATGAAGTAGTTTTTCCCCGCCCGGAAGCGCTTTTGCGCCCGGGCGGTTTTTTGGCAGATTGAATTGCAAACGATTTGCAATTAATAATGAACGCGGACCCGACTTCCATTTTATTCCAGATTTTCACGGCCTTTGGCATTGCCGTGGCCGGCGGCGCCTTGAGCGCGACATTTGCGCGCACGCACCGGCAACTCTGCGCGTTCATCAGCCTGGGCGCGGGGACCCTGCTGGGGGTGGCCGTTTGCGGCATCGCGCCGGAATGTTGGGAGCAGTTGCGCGGATGGTTTCTGCCGGCGGCGGCTTCCGGGTATCTCCTGTTCGCGGTCGTCACCAAATACGTTTATCACGTCTGCCCGGCGTGCGCGGCCAGCCATTTTGACGAGGCGACGACGCACCGGCTGGCGGAATTCGCGACGGCGATGATGATCGCGCTGGCCATTCATTGCACGGTGGACGGGCTGGCATTGGCGGCGGGAATCGAGGAAAGCGAGCCGGTGAAACTCTCCATCGTATCCGCCATTTGCGTCCATAAATTTCCCGAAGGCCTCGCGCTGGGCGCCTTGCTGCTCGGCGGGGGAATTCCGCGCGCGAAAATGCTGTGGCTCGTCGCGCTGGTCGAATCCACGACCATTCTTGGGGGATTGCTCGGCTGGTTTGTGTTGCAGAACCTGCCCCATTCCGCACTGGCGCTGACGCTGGCGTTGATGCTCGCCAACGCGTGCGGCGGATTTTTATATCTGGCAGTTCACGCGGTGATCGGGGAGATTTTCAAACATCATAAGGGCCTGGTGCTGGGAAATTTCGCCGCCGGGTTCGGGCTCATTGCCGGATTGATTCTCTATTTTCATTTGCGGACCTGATGAAATCCTGCGCGCACAAACATTCGCCCGGACGGCAGGAAATGTCCGCGCTGACCAGCCGCCTGCGCCGGCAATCGCGCAAAATCACCGGCCCGCGCGCGGCGATCCTGGAGATTCTCCGGCAACATCCGCATCCGCTCACGAACAAGGAAATTTTCGCCGCCATGCCCCGGGACCGTTGCGACCTGGCGACGATTTACCGCGCGATGCACCTGCTGGAAGAGATGGGGATGGTCAAACGGTTTGATTTTGGCGACGGAGCCGCGCGGTTTGAACTGGTCGGTGAAGGGGACGACGGCCATCACCATCATCTGGTCTGCACCCGTTGTGCGAAGGTCATTGAGATGGAGGAATGCTTTCCCGGCGAGATCGAAGAACGCATTGCGGCGGCGAATGGTTTCAAGGGTGTGACCCACAAGCTTGAATTTTTTGGCATTTGCCCGGAGTGCCAATAGATACTTGGCGGCAAAGAAAAAAGCCGCGCTGGCGCGCGGCTCATTCAATTCATTGGTTCAAAGATGTTTACACCATTTCTTCCTGCCAGTCACCCAGGTGCAGGTATTCCTTGATTTTTCTGCGTTCGTAGCGGTTTTTCAGCGTTTTTTTGGGTTGATGATCCAATTTGCGAAAGGGATGCTTTGGATCCCGGACAGCTTCCGTAATGACTTCCATCATTCGTTTCATAACACAACTTTTGTTGCGGAGTTTTTGCCACGCCTCTCCTTCCTTGTCGGTCAGTCGCGGCTTACGCTCCTGAGTATACGACCGTTGACGGCGTTTGTCATTCAAATTTCGCCGAAAATGTTATTTGGCGAAACAAAACGACCCTGAACGCCATTCGTTCCGGGTATTGGAGGCAGCAAGTTTCAAACCAAGTCTGGCGAAAACCTTTTGCACCCGGGGAAACTCCGATTTCAAGATTCCCGCCAAAACCAGCCTCCCGTCCCGATGCAGCCGGTTCACCATCCGCCGCCGTTCGGAAATCAACAATGGGGAAATCAAATTCGCGCAAATCAAATCATACTGCCGACCCGGTCGAATCGGCAGTTTGGCCACGTCACCGCGCGAAATCCGCAGTATTTTATGAACTCCGTTCGCGCGGGCATTGGTCCGGGCAATGCGCACCGCTTCGGGATCAAAATCAAAGGCATGAACCGGTGAGTAACCAAGCTTTGCCGCGGCAATCGCCAGGATTCCCGATCCGGTGCCGATGTCTAAAAATGACCGGCGTGCGCCAAATTTTCCACCCCGCGACAGTTCCCGCAGGCAAAACGCCGTCGTCGGATGTTGGCCGGTGCCGAAGCTGAGGCCGGGATCCAGCACCACGACCGCCTGGTTTTTGCGGGGGTGTTTTTTGCACCAACCGGGCTTGATGAGCAGATTATGACCGATTTCGATGGGCTGGAAATGCCGTTTCCACGATTCGGCCCAGTCTTCGCGGCGCATTTTCACCATCCTGACTCGGCCGGGGCCAATTTTCAGTCCGCAGTGATTGATTCGTTTCAGGCCGTCAAGAATTTCCCTGCGGACCTGTTCCTGGGAACGCCGGCGTCCCGCCGGCACGGACGAAACTTGCTGGCGGGCCGCCGGCGCTCCCGGGTTCATGAATTTTTGCTCAAGATAAACCGCGACCGTGCTGGCACCGGTTTCCAGGTCGAAATAAATCGAAGCCGGCTGCCGGAGTGCGGTGCCGAGCAGTTCAGCGACGGCATCTTCGGCTTCGGGGGTCGTGATGACGGCAATCCGCCAAAGCGATTTGGTTGTCTTCATCTTTTGAACCGGTGGGGCGGGCGTTTTCGCGAGCCGCTTTGGCGTTGCAAGAACCGGCTCGCCGGGAGTCTCGCCCCCTGATAAAACAGTCACTCTACAAGGTCGCGCCACGGCGTGAAGTTGAGCAGTTCGATTTCGTTCAACTGCGGACGCAGGGTCACCTGGGTGATGCTGGCGTATTCGATGGCGAACGAATTGGTCCTGGGCAGGGGCAGTTCCAGCAAAATGGCCAGCAACATGCGGATGACGCCGCCGTGACAAAAGATCGCGATGTTCGCGCCGGGATGCCGCCGGATGATTTCAAACAGGCACGATTCCACACGGGCGCGGAACCGGACGCCGGTTTCGCCGTTGGGCACCGCGCCCCGCTCAATTTCATCGAGCCAGTCGTAGGGATGCACGCCGAATTTTTCGCGCACCTGCTTCCAATTGAACCCCGTCCAATCGCCGAAATCCACCTCGCGCAATCCGGGCAGCATGGTTTGCGCCGGCGCGCCGTTTTTGAGCAGCGGGGCAAGGGTTTGCTGGACGCGTTTCATCGGGCTGGCATAAATCGCGTCGAGCGCCTTGCCGCGCAGATAACCGGCGAGGATTCCAGCCTGCGCGCGGCCGCGGGACGACAAGTTCATATCAATCCGTCCGCCAAACGTGTGCTGGTAGCGGAGCTCGACCTCGGCGTGACGGATGAGCCAGAGGCGGGTGATGGCGGCCGGAGCCGGTTGGCGCCGCGATTTATTGGCAGGGGAGGTGGCCAAGTGAATCAACCCGGTGCGAGCGCCTTTTGCTGGGCGGCGAGCAGGTCGCGAATGCCCGCCTTGCCGAGCGCCAGCAGGCCGGCCAGCTGCGCCTCGGTGAATGTGGCCTCCTCGCCGCTCCCCTGGACTTCGATGAATTCGCCGGCGGAATTCATGACGAGATTCAAATCCACCGTTGCCGCCACGTCCTCGGTGTAGCACAAATCCAGCAGCGGCCGGCCATCCACGATGCCGACGCTCACGGCGGCAACGGCGTTGAGGATCGGACTTTCCGCCAGTTTCTTTTCCGCAATCAATTTTTTCATCGCGAGCGACAGCGCGACGAAAGCGCCGGTGATGGCCGCGGTGCGCGTGCCGCCGTCGGCCTGCAACACGTCGCAGTCCACCCAGACGGTGCGTTCGCCCAGCTTGCCGAGGTCCAGCGCGGCGCGCAGGGCGCGGCCGATGAGCCGCTGGATTTCCGATGAGCGTCCGTCGATTTTTCCCTTGGTGCTGTCGCGCGGTTTGCGCTGCAAGGTGGAGTAGGGGAGCATGGAATATTCGGCGGTGATCCAGCCGCCCACGACCTTTTGTTCCTTCATCCAGCGCGGCACGGTTTCCTCGATGGTCACGCCGCAGATGACGCGGGTATTGCCCCACTCGATGAGCGTCGAACCGGCGGCGTACGGCGCGATCTGATTTTGGAAACGCAGAGGCCGGAGCTGGTCCGGCCGGCGGTTGTCGGCGCGGGAGGAGGGAACTGACATTTGCGGTTCGGCCATAAGCGGCGGGATGATAGTGGGCAATCCGGGTGATCGTCAAATGGTTGCACGCAATCTGATGCCATGAATTCAAGTCGTGCCTCTCAATGTGCTTTTGGCTTGGATACCCCCAAACCCTTAAATTGGCCTGTAATCTGCTGCTTATTTCCGTCTGAAACCAATAAAAAGTTGAATTACAACCAGGATTATACTCAATGAATGCTTATTCTTTTCGTCCGCTGGTTTTTCCAATCTTGCTCATCATGGTTCATCAGGCGGCCGCCGGGACCGGTAATTTTGCTACCGCCACCACGTACCAGGTCGGTTCCGGCCCTACTTGTGTCGCGGCAGTGGACATCAATGGGAATGGCAAAGTCGCGTTGGTCAGTGCAAATCTTAACGATGGAACTCTTACGGTGTTGACCAATAATGGCAGCGGCGGATTCGGTTCCAATGCCACAATCAATGTCGGTTCAGGGTCAAGCTCATATCCCCTCTGCGTGGCGGCGGCGGATGTCAATGGCGATGGCAGGCCCGAGTTGATCTCCGCGAATCTTGGTGATGGTACCTTGACCTATTTGACCAACAATGGCAGCGGCGGGTTTGGTTATAAAGCCACCTTCAACGTTGGTTTAAGTCCTGCGTCAGCCCCGGCTTTTGTTCTGGTGGCGGATGTGAACGGCGATGGCAAGCCGGACTTGATCAGCGCAAATACCGGCGACAACACCCTCACCGTGCTGACCAACAATGGCCACAATGGCTTTGTCCTCTCTGCCACAATCACGGTCGGCACATACCCGGTGTCCGTCGCGGCGGTGGACATCAAGGGGGATGGCAAAATCGCGCTGGTCAGCGCAAATGAAAATGACAACACCCTGACCGTTTTGACCAACGCTGGCGGCGGCAGGTTCGGTTCCAATGCCACACTCAACGTCGGCTCGGCTCCCTCTTCAGTTGTGGCCGCGGATGTCAATGGCGATGGCAAACGCGACTTGATCTGCGCGAATTATAATGACGGCACTTTGACCGTCCTGGTAAACAATGGCACCGGCGGATTTGTCTTTAATGCCATACTGACAGCCGGTTCCGGCCCGCTTTGTGTGACGGCAATGGACATTAATGGGGATGGCTGGCCCGATTTGATTAGTGCAAATTCCGGTGACGGCACTCTTACCGTGCTCACCAACAACGGGAGCGGCAAGTTTGGTCTCCAGGCAACGCTTCCAGTCGGCTCGGATTCCGGCTCGTATCCCCAGTTCGTCATCGCAACCGATGTCAACAGCGACGGCCTGCCGGACCTGATAAGCGCGAATTACAGTGATAACTCCCTTTCCGTGCTTCTCAATGGAGCCGGCGCGCCCGGGTTCCCATCACTCAGCATCAGCCTTGCCGATCCTGATACCATCGTCGTCTCTTGGCCGTCGTCTGCCGACGGTTATGTGTTGCAATATAATTCCGACCTCGCCACGCAGAATTGGCTGAATTTCACCGGCACGATTAACACCGTTGGATCCACCAAAAGTGCGACCATCACGCCGCTGGCGGGCAGCCAATACTACCGGCTATATCATCCCTAGAACCTATTTTTTCCCGGCTTCAATCCCGGCAAACAGGCTTTCCAGGCTGTTCAGCGGCGTGTCCCGCTTCGGGTTTAAAACCTGGCGGAGGTATTCAACTCCGTCGGCAATATTCCGGACGGATTTGGGCAGGATGGCGCCGGCGGCGTTGGCGTGGCCGCCGCCTTGAAATTTTTCCGCCACCTTGAGGGCTTCCCCGTTGCGGCTGCGCAAGCTGGCGAAAACCGCGTTCCCGCGCCGGAACAGCGTGACCAGCACCGGATATTTTGTCGCCGACTGTTCCAGCAATTGGTGGACGATGAGATTGTTGTTGCCGACGACGGTGTCCACGTAACCCACCAGCGGGCTGATTTCCGTGATGTTCGCTTTGCTCCATTCAAAGCCGAGCGGGTTTTCAATGCGCCGCTTGACGGCCATGACTTCGAGCAACGGATGGTCGAGCAATTTTTCAATCTCGCCGCCGATCAGTTCGTGCAGGTTCCAAAACTGGTAGATTTTGACGAGGTTCGCGTAGTCGCCGGCAAGGACAAAGTCCGGGTCCTCTTCCAGGAACAAATCGGCGACGTTGTTCAAATGCACGAGCCGGTCCAGCGCGGGTGAACGGATGCCGTGATGCCGGCAAAGGTCGTAGCAAAGCGATCCAGCGGATTTGTTGACGTTGTGAATGAGTTGCGCGTTTTTGGGCGCCGCCTCCGTGACGTGATGGTCAATGACAACCCAATCCAGCTTGTCGAGGCGCGGCTCGAAAGTGAAGTCCGCCACCCACGCGGACTTTTCGCGCAGGTCGCGTTGCTTCCAGAAATTGTAGTGGTAGGCCTGGAGGGGAATGTCCGTGCCGAACAGATGCCGGGCCAGCCGCTGCAACAACGCGCCCGACAACAGGCCGTCCAAATCGCTCTCGTGGGTGATGATCACTTCCGGTTTCGGCAGCGGCGTCATAGCCCGGACAGGTTAAGCCAATGGTCCGGACATGGCGAGCGGGGAATTTGACCAGAAACGGCCATGGCAGCCCGCGCCCCGCAATGTCGCCGCGCGAATTTTGCAGCGGTTTCTGAAATTCAAGGCAACCGGTGGTCCGGGATGCTGCACGTAGGCGGCTGGCCCACGGCATTGATGGTATAAGTGCCGCCTTGCGGGCAGACGGGCCACTTGCGGAGATAGGGCAGCAGGTCTTCCTGAGTCGGCACGTCGCTGGCGAATTTTCCCTTTTCCAGCGCCCATTGCTGTTTGACGGCGTCAAGCTGCCGGAGATTGTTGATACAGGCGTTTTTCTGGGAAACGGCCCGGGCCTTGACAAAATTGGGAATGGCAATCGCGGATAGCATGGCGGGCACAGCCACGGCGGGCAGCAGCGCGGTGTTGGCGTAACTCTGGCTGCCGTTGCCGATGGTCAGGCAGCCTTCCGGCGTGTTGACGCCGACGGAATAGGCAAACGTGGGCCGGCCGTAGCACAAGGATTGCATCCATTGCTTCCATCGCGGGTCGGCCTTGGTATTGGCCACCATGGCCTGCTGCTGCACCTGGATCAGGGTCTGGGCGAACCGCTGGCTTACATACGCGAACTGGTTGCCCCGGTCGGGCAGTCCTTGCGCGAGATGCTTGAATTCGTCCGTGGCTTTCAGGCCGGGTTTCTGGCCGCTCTTCACGGCGAGGGCATCGTCAATCAACTCGTCGCTCGTGGCGATGAACAGGTAGCCGCCGCTGCTGGCGGTGCTGGGCCGGAGCTGCCCGACGAACGGAATGGGCACGGGCATGGTCCGCATCTTGAATCCCGATTTGTCCACGCTGATGATTTGCGGGTTGGATTTCAGTTGCTTGTCAATGCGGTTGAAGATGGTGTCGTCGTTGACGCGGACGGCGATCATCAGGCCGGGGGTGGGAACCTCCAAAGTGCCGCCGGGCAGGGGCACGGTCAGGTTGTTGTCCGCGTCCAAGGTGATGACCAGCCCGAATTCACCGCCGAGCGAGTTGAGGAAGTCGTCCCATTTGACCTGGGTTTGCTGCTCGAATTGGACGGGGAGTTGGTCGAGCCATTGCTGCGCCTGGGGCAAATCGGACTGGCCGATCTCCTTTTTGGCCACCTGCCAGAGCAACGGCAGGTCCGCGTCTGAGAAAACGGCCATCGCGGTGTTGGTGGGCAGGTAATCCAGCCCGGTGAGGGGATGCGCTTCCTTGCCGGCGAGCCGCCAGA
>JBKQOA010000023.1:0-39613 GCA_052145735.1 Limisphaerales bacterium | reverse complement strand
ATTGGTCCCCGTGTTCCATTCAAACATCGGCCCGTAGGCCGTCACGTTGGATGGATTCACCCACGCCTCAACCGTAAAACCAGCGCCAACCCCGACATTCAGACTCGCCGAGGCCGGAATTTTGACGTCCGCATTCAAATTGCCGAACGAGAAGGCTTGTCCCACTTCGCCGCCAACAAAAGTGACCCCGCCCTCCAACGTCCCATTGTTGGTTCCCGCAATGTCATTGGCATTGCCTTCCCCCGGCCACCAACTCACCAAGCCGGACGGCACCGGATCGCACAGCATGACCGTCAGTGTTGCAGTGACACTATTTGTCGCTCCATAAACATTGGTCACCAGCACCGCATAATCCCCCGTTTGATTCAACTGCACGTTGGTCAGCGTCAGCGTCATGTTCGTTGCCCCGGCAATGTTCGTCCCGTTGAAGTTCCATTGATAGGAGAAGGGCGACGTGCCGATGGCAGTTACAGTAAGCAGCACGTTTTGCCCCACAAAAGCCATCTGGCTGGTGGGTTGGCTGATAATTACCGGCGGGGAGGGCGTGATGGTCAGAAGCGCATTGGAACTGACCGACACCCCGGCAAAATTGGTTACCATAACTGTATAAGTGCCAACATCGGCTACCGACACATCGCTGATGACCAGGTTGGGGCTTGCCGATCCCAATATGTTTCCGCCATCGGTCATGTTAGTCCCGTTATCCTGCCACTGGTAAAACAATGGCAGCCCGCCGGTAGCTCCCCCCCTAAAAGTCGCCGTCGCCCCCTCTAACATCGCTTGATTGGCCGGTTGGGTCGTAATCGTGGGCGGACTGATCACGGACAAGCTGAACTGGCAACCTTGGCCGACATTATCGTTCAAATTCGTGAACCACAGCGTTGTGTTATAAGTCCCTACCACCAGATTGCTGGCGGTAGAACTCAGGCTGACCGTCACGTCGGCTGCGGGTCCGCCGGGTACCAAGGTGCCTCCGTTGGACGAAACACTAAGCCAGGCTGACGTGCTGACGAGCGTCCAAGTCAGCGTATTGGTTCCCGCGTTGGTCAGTGATAAATTTTGCGAAGTGACGGTGAACGGTCCACCAACCCCGCCTACGGAAGTGAACCCGGACGCGGGCGTGATCAGCAGAGCTTCAGGATTAGCCAGAGCGTTGATCAGGCTTTGCCCGGCGGGAGTGCCCCAGCCGGTGCATAGATCATAGCCCGAAACAGCGTAGAATTTGGTCGGGCTGCTGCCGCTGGTATTGTTTCCCGTGGTAATGTCATGGAAAGCAGGGGAATAATTAGGACCGCTGCCGATAGCGTCAACGACCGGATTGATAAACCCCAACGTCGGTCTCCCGCTGGCCAACGCCTGCTGGTTAACCAGAGCAGTAAAACCTGCCCACAACGGTGCCGCACAACTTGTACCCCCTACTCTATAGTTCAAACCATCGGCCCGCACGTAAACGTTGTCCGCCGTCAAAGCCACGTCCGGAGTGTTGCGCATCGTCGTCGACCCTTGATTGGCCGTCATGCTGATATTTGTCTGCCATGCCGGTATCGGATACTGCGTGCTGACCCCGCCACCACTACCAACGCCGCTGCCCCAGTTCCAAACGGTTTCTGAACCCCAGGAACCACCCGGACCACTCGTGGTCAAGGTTGTCCCCCCGACTTGCGTGATGTAGGGAGTGTCTCCCGGAAAAGGGATCAAACCAGTATAGGCGTCAGAATCACCCGATGCACTAAAGAACGTTTGGCCCTGCACCGCCATCTGCTGGAAGATCTGGTCGGCCACCGGGTCGGCACCCTGACCAGGCGCATACCACGAACAGCTGATTTGCTTTGCCGCATTATCATTGGCCATCCGGTTCAACAGGTCTTCCCATGGACTCGGATTGGGTGCCATGTACACCATTACCTTGGACAATCCGGGCGCCATCGATATTGCCATCTCAATATCCAGCGACACTTCCACTTCCCCACCGCTCCCGCTGGGATAGCCGCTGGCACCATCAATCAACACATTCGACAGCGTCACACTCGGCAACCCCGTCTGACTCTCGTAGTACGTGATGTCGCTGGCCGTATATCCGTCAAATTGCAGCAATCCCACGGTCTGTCCCGTCCCGTTCAGTGTTACACCTGGAGCGTAGGCTGCTCGAAAGTCGCCCCCCATATAACTGCCACTCGGCCCCGAACCCATATTCGGCGCCGCGTTTTGCCCATTGACCAGCGGTGTCGCCACCAATCGCGGCCGCGGCAGTGAGTAATTGTCCAGTCCGCTGATGCTCAATACTGGCACCGACAAGTCCAGGGAAGGCTCGGTATCCGGCGCGTAGAATTTCCGGGCTTCTTTCGGGTGCTGATAGACCCGCAACGTCACGTGCAACGCACGCTCGATGTCCGCCACCGACCCGTTCACATCCACCAACATCCGGTTGGAATGCGTGGCGGTGACTCGCAAATGGTTCGCTTTCGCATAAGCAATGACCGCCCGATAATCCGTTTCCGTCGGGCCAAATATTTCGGCGAACTGTTCCGGCGTCAAATAATGATGGTATTCCGGACTGCCCGGTTGATAAATCTCCCGCAGCAGATTGGTCAGCGCTTCCCGGTTCCGCAGCGGCAGCCCGATCGCCAGGTACAATTGGTTCGTCCCAGCATAATTGCCCACCGCCGGCAGGTGCGCCACCACCGCCGGCACGTGACCTCGCATCACCTGCTGTGGCGCCGCTGTTGCAGTCATTAATAATGTAAACACCAGCCAGACCTGAATCAGGTTTCGTATGGTTTTCATGTTTTCTCTTTTTCGTCGTTTCCTCCTACGATTAACTCGTCAGGATAATCATGATTCTTGCAAAAATATCAGAAAACCATCCGGCATACTAACTCGCTCATTTGGAAATGTTTAGCAGGCAAATCACAGCCGCCGCTCAAGGCGGCTGGCTTGAAAGCCAGCCAGAGGTTCCTTTCATAACCAATTTTAGAAGTACTTAAGATTAAATTAAAATTCCCTTGAAAAATCAATAAAATTCCATTGTCAGTTCCTGTTTATCAGAAACACTGATTATCAAATTCAACAATCAAGCGATTTGACGGCTCAGAACAACTCCCGAAACCAGCCCGACAGAACGCTGGGAGCTTCCCATAATATTTGTGAAGAGTTGGGCAACTGGCGGAAACGCCGTCAAAATTCGGTTACAAAGATTCGGCAGTTTTTGTTACCCAAGCATACTACCGCATTCAAGGCGGGGTGGCTTCATTGCCGGCAAACCCAGTCGCTTCGGTGTTCAATTCCAACGCGGCAATTCACCCTTTCAGAATAGGCTGATTCAACCGTGTTACAACCCAAAGGTCCCTTCCCACCTTGCCCCAAGGGTGAAATTTGGATTAAAGTCAACGCCATGCACCTTAAAAACCAGGAAAGCCTGTTTCTTTATCCCCTTTCCCGGTGCCGCTCTGCGACCATGACGCGCGCCAAAAAGCTACCCGTCGAACGCGGTGCGCCGGGAAAGTGTCTGATGGAAATTTTCTGAACCGCCATGGATTTTCACGACTTCCTGAAAATCATCGGCGGCCTCGGTGCGCTGGCGCTGTTTGTTCCCCTGGCGGCCGGAATAATCAAGGGTGGCGGGGCTGGTCAGAGTTTTGCCACCTGGATTCTCTGGACGGCACTCGACATTATTTTAACCGTCAGCATCATCCAGCAGCACGGGAATTTTCTTCTGCCGCTCGGCTTCGCCGTCGGCAGCGCGGGCATGACCCTGCTCCTGCTGGTCAAGGGACGTTTTGCCTGGGGCCGCATGGATTGTGTGACCCTGGCTCTGGTGCTGGGTTGCCTGGGGGGTTGGACGCTGGGCGGCGCAAAAGTGGCCACCGTCGCCGCCACGACGGGAATTTGTCTGGCCGGGATTCCGGGCCTGATCGAATTGTGGCGGAACCCGCAGCGCGCGGTGGGAAACCTCTGGGGTTGGTATGTGCTGGCCAACGGGCTGGCCTTTCTGGGCGGAACCGCCATGACCGTGCGGGAACGCTTTGCGCCCGGAGCCTTTGCCGCCTTTTCAGTGCTGATGTTTATGGCAAGCCGGAAACAGCCCGCGGCCCGGCCGCCGCAGCCGCTCGGCTGACACCAAAACGTCACTTGCCAATCTGCAAATCCGGGTTAAACTGACGTTGTTAGTTTCATCGGCGGGCGTTGGCCTTAAATCGTGTGTTGTCCAACGCCCGCTTTGATTACCCGCCATCACGCGATTAATGCAGTGGAAGAACGGCCCAGCCTCCGGCCGTTGGAGTAATTACTTTTCAGAGGCTGGAAGCCTGTGCCACTCTTAAGCCGTGACGCGCACGGAAAAACTCCTGGCCGAACTCATCGCGCTGCCCAGCGTGAATCCCGCGTTTTTACCGGCACGTCATCCCCTGGCCGGAGAAAAGCGCATGGCGGATTCCCTCGCGCCGGTTGCCGCGCGTGCCGGGCTTGAGGTCGAATTTCAAAAGGTCCTGCCCGGCCGTTCCAATGTCATCGCCCGCCTCCTGCCGCGAAACAAAATCCGCCTAACCATCCTGCTCGCACCACACCTCGACACCGTCGGCGCCGATGAACCGCAGTTTGTTCCCCGCCGGAAAAATGGCCGGCTTCACGGCCGCGGCGCCTGCGACACCAAAGGTTCCGTCGCCGCCATGCTCACCGCGCTTTGCGAACTGGCTGGCACGCCGTCGCGTCCGCTCGAAACCGCCATCGTCTTCGCCGGGCTGATCGACGAGGAACACGCCCAGGCCGGCTCCCGCGCACTGGTCGCAGGCGGATTCAAGGCGGACCTGGCCATTGTCGGCGAACCGACGCGATTGCAGGTCGTGACTGCGCACAAGGGCAGTTTGTGGCTGCAGCTCGAAACCCGCGGCCAGGCGGCGCATGGCGCCACGCCGCAGCTCGGCCGGAATGCCGTTCTCGAAATGGCGCGCATCGTGGAGGCGCTCGAAACCGATTATGCCGCGCATTTGCGAGGGCGAAAACATCCGTTACTCGGGACCGGTACGGTGAATGTGGGCATGATTCGTGGCGGCACCCAACCGAACATCGTGCCCGACCGCTGCAACATCACCATTGACCGGCGCACCCTGCCGGGCGAAACCGAAACCGCCGTGCGACGGGAAATTGCGGCCTGGCTGCGGGCAAAAAAAATGTCCGCAAAAATTTCGAGCACAAAGCTCGCCCCGGCCCTGCCGCTGGAAACGAACCCGAAACTGCCGCTGGTCCGGCAGCTTTTACACAGCGTTGGCCGGGCCCGGCCGGTGGGTGTGGATTTCTTCTGCGATGCGGCGGTGCTGGCGGCAGGCGGCATTCCGAGCGCGGTGTTTGGCCCCGGCGACATTGCGCAGGCGCACACGGCGGATGAATGGATTTCCCTGGATTCGCTGGAACAAGGGAAAAAATTGCTGCTGAACTTTTTGAAATCATTGCCTTGAAACCGCGCGGTTGAAGTTGTTCATCCGGAGTTAAGAACTTTTGGAAAGCAAATTGCCTTTTCTCAACCCGCTGCATCCGGCAAGCTGCGCGCGTGATTTCCGGCGAGTCAACTGAAAATATTCCGACCATCGACCACAAACCACACGCGGCGTTTTTCCGCCAGAGCGGCTGGTTGATGGTGGCCAACGTTATCGCCGGCATGATGGCCTGGGCGGTACACCTGCTCGCCAAAAGGATTTCCCTGGCCGAATACAGCGCTTTCGGAACGATGCTGATGGTGACGTCGTGCATTCCGACGCTGCCGCTGCAAATGGTTTACGCCCAGCAAACCGCCGATACGCTGGCCACGGACCGTAAACGGCAGCTTGCCCAGATGATTCGTCTGGGCTGGCTCTGGACTTTCATCCTGTGGGCAGTGGCCGCGTTGATTGTCCTGGCCTTTCAAAATCACATTGTTGAACGATGGCAACTCACCGGTTCGGCGACGTTGTGGGTGACGTTGGCGGCCGTGTTGATGAATTTGTGGATGCCGTTGTTTACCGGCGTGCTGCAGGGACGGCAGGATTTCTTTTGGATGGGCTGGGGTTCCATCGCCAGCGGTATCGGCCGAATCACGGTGGCGGGGCTGGCCGTCCTGGCGTTTCACGGCGGCGCCGCCGGCATGATGGCCGGCGCCTTTGCCGGGTTGGGCGCCTGGGCGTGCATCGCGATCTGGCGCTCGCGCGATTTGTGGTCGGCCCCGGCGGAACGGTTTGACGGTCGCGGCCTGTTCAAACAAGTTGCGCCGTTGGTGCTCGGCTTTGGCGCGTGCCAGTTTTTGTTCACAACGGACACGATGTTCACCAAGGCGTTTTTCTCCGGCAGCGAAATGGCGTCCTACGTCGCGGCGGGAACGCTGTCCCGCGCGTTGCTCTGGCTGGTCCTGCCGCTGGCGGCGGTGATGTTCCCGAAAATTGTCCATGCCACGGCGAAATCGGAAAAAAGCAACCTGCTCGGAATCGTTTTGCTCGGCACGGCGGCGCTGGCGATTTGCGGCGCGGCGGGCTTGTGCCTGGTGGGGCCCATCGTGGTGCGGCTGGTTTACACGCCGGAATATGTCGCGGCGACGACCAGACTGTTGCCGTGGTATGCGGGCGCGATGATTCCCCTGGCGCTGGCCAACGTGCTGGTGAACGATCTGCTGGCCCGGGCGCGTTTCAAAGTCGTGCTGCCGATGGTGTTGCTGGCCGCCGCCTACGGATTCACGCTGCCGGCGATGTTGCATAAATTCCCCGGGCACATGGAAATCGCGCTGCAAACGCTCGGCGTTTTCAACCTGCTGCTGCTCGGCGCGAGCGCGTGGTTCACGTGGGGAGCCAAAACCACGGCGAAGGGCGAGGCAAGCGGGTAGAAAACAGCCGTTGCGCCGGCGCCATTCTCCGTCCGCTATTTTCCACCCTCGCTTTTCCCGGAATCCGGTCCTGGCCGCGGTTGTGGGGCGCGCAACTTTTTGTAAACCCAGCCTTCCAGCGGGCGCAGGGGCCGAAGCAATTTGTAAACGTAAGGCCAGTAAATCAGACGTATCCGCACGACGGAAAGGAACATCGTCAGCGACGAGCGGAACAGCGTGACTTTGGAGCCGGCCTTGTCCGTCCATTCGGTCGGCACCTCGCGGATGCGGTATCCGGCGTGCTTGATGGCGACCAGCAGGTTGATGTCGAAGGCCATGTCGGCGATGTGGAGGTAGGGATGGATTTTTTCCACCACTTCGCGCTTCATGACTTTTGCCCCGCATTGCGTGTCGTGGATGTTCAACCGGAAAAACCATTGCACAATGGCGTGGAACACGCGGCTGGCAAATTTGCGGTCGCCGGTTTGCGCCTGGTGGATGACCGAGTCCGGCAGCCAGCGCGAGCCGACGACGCAATCCGCATCGCCGATATGTCGGACCAACTCAAGAAACGCATGGGGGGGCGTCGCGCCATCAGCGTCCACATAACCGATCAAATCGCCGTAGGAAGCGAGCTTGAGTCCTTCGATGAGCGCGCCGCCCTTGCCGATGGGTGCCTTGAATTCATCAGCGCGGACGGCGGGAAATTCCGCCGCGACTTTCTGGACGACGTCCAGCGTGTCGTCGGTGCAGCCGTTGAGGACGACGACAATCTGGAATTTGCCGGAATAATTTTCCTGGAAAAAACGCGCGTAATCCCGCAGCACCGGTTCGATGCGGCGTTCCTCGTTGTAAGCCGGAATGAGGAGCAACAGGCTGGGATCGGACACGCCCCATCCATAGCAGAAAACCGTGGAAAAGCAACGCTTCCGCATCTTTCGCTTGCGGCCAAAATCATAAAACGTTATCCAGACCAGATGGACCCGCGCGAAGCCCTAATCGCGTTGAACCTGATCGAGCACGTCGGGCCGGTGCGCGCACGGCTGTTGCTGGAACATTTCGGCGACGCGCCGAAAATTCTCGCGGCTTCCAAGTCCGAACTGCTCCGCGTCCGCAACATTGGCGAGGAAACGGCCGCGGCCATCGCCGGCTGGGAAAAATCCGTGGATCTGGCCGGTGAACTGAAACGGATTGCGGACTTCGGCTGCCGGGTCCTGATTCAAGGGGACGGGGAATATCCCGAGCTGCTCCGGCAGATTTATGACCCGCCATTGGTGCTTTACATCAAGGGCGCGCTGACAACGAAGGATAAAAATGCCGTGGCGATGGTCGGTTCGCGGATGACGACGCACTACGGCCTCGAAACGGCGCGCAAGCTGGCTTATCAACTGGCCTACGTCGGCGTGACCGTCGTGAGCGGCGGCGCGCGCGGCATTGACACGGCGGCGCACCAGGGCGCACTGGCGGCCAAGGGCCGGACGGTTTGCGTGCTCGGCACGGGCATCAACCTCGTATTCCCGCCGGAGAACCGGGATTTGTTCGCGCGCATCACTGAATCCGGCGCGCTCATCACGCAATTTCCTTTCAACCGCAACGGCGACCGGCAATCCTTCGCCATCCGCAACCGCATCGCCGCCGGCATGACGCTCGGCACGGTCGTGGTGGAAGCGGACCTGAACAGCGGCGCGCTCATCACTTCGAATTTCGCGACGGAATACGGCCGGCAGGTGTTTGCCGTGCCCGGGCGGATTGATTCGCCGCGCAGCAAGGGCTGTCATGACCTGATCAAAAAGGGCGCCAAGCTGTGCGAAGGAGCGGAGGACATTTTGAGCGAGTTCGAATATTTGTTTCCGGCCAGCAATCGCCCGCCGTCGCCGGGCGAAACCGGCGTGCTGCCCGCGCTCGAACTGGGCGAGAACGAGCAAATGGTCTATGACGCGCTGAATCAGGAGGAATCGTCCATTGACGAGGTCATCCGGCGGAGCGGATTGCCGAGCTCGGCGGTGAGCGTGGCGCTGCTGGGTCTGGAAATGAAGCGCGTGGTCAAACAATTGCCGGGGAAATTATTCGTGCGGAACCGGTGAGTTTGCCGGATGTTTTCAGGATGAAATCATTCGCTGTGCTGTTCACCCTGGCAGTCGTGGCCGTCGCCGCAGCCGGGGCGACAAACCTGGTCTCCGGCGTTTATCTCGAACCTGGAAAGACCGCCACCGACTACCGCAACGTGGCGTTGAATCCGGCGGACACCACCAATCGTGAGCCGGTCACATTTCCCCACGCCACCAGCAACAGCGAATACAACCAGCGCGAGTTTGCCGCCCGCTGCGCCATTGACGGCAACCGCCGCAACGATGACGTGCACGGCTGCGGCTCCTGGGGGCCGCAAAAGGAAACCAACATCTGGTGGCGGCTCGACTTCGGCCGGCCGGTGGAAATTGACAAGGTGATTCTGTTTCTCCGCGCCGCCTGGACGCCGGAAAACGCGCCGCATGATTCCTGGTGGCGGGAGGCCATGGTCGAATTTTCGGATGGCTCCACCGAGAAGCTGAAATTGAAACAGGTCGCCACCGGCCAGGAATTTTCATTTGTCCGGCGGACGGCGAACTGGCTCGTGTTGAAAAACCTGAAGCCCGCCGGGGACAAATGGTGCGCGCTCTGCGAATTCGAGGCCTGGGGACGCGACGCGCCCGGATTCGCCTATGTGGCCGACGCCGGCTTGGCGGCGAAACTCCGGCAGGATCCGCTGGTGGCGAAGGCGATGTCCGCCATGCTGGGATTTCAGCGCGCTTCGTGGGAACAGGGCGTGGCCGGGCAGGCGTTGATCGAGGCGGGCGAACGGGATGCCGCGGTTGCCCTGGCCCGCGCCTCGCTGGTTCACGTGAACAAAAGCGGAATCGTCGCCGCCATCGATGGTTCGACTGCCGATCCCCTCATGCTGGGCGATTGCCTCTGGTGGGCGGCACACCAGACCGGCGATCCGGCGCTGACGAAGGCCGCAGACGATATGCTCCAATTCGCGCTGCAAGGCGCGCCGCGCGCCGGAGACGGCACGCTGTATCACGAGGCCGGCCCGCGCGAAATATGGTCCGATGAAAGTTTCACCGCGCCGCCGTTCCTGGCCGCCGCCGGACAGTATGACGCGGCCATGGCCCAGTTGCTGGGAGTGCATCGCCGCCTGTGGGACCCGGACAAAAAACTGATGCATCATCGCTGGTCGGAACCGAAACAGGTTCTGGCGGATCCCATGTTTTGGGGCGGCGGCAACGGCTGGACGGCCGCGGCCCTCGCGCGCGTCATCCGGTCATTGCCTCCCGACCGCGCTGCCGACCGCGCCCGACTGGCCGCGATGCTCCGGGAATTGTTGGACGGCTGCCTTGCGCATCAGCGGCCGGACGGCCTGTTTTATGACGAAGTGGACAACCCGTCATCTTATGTCGAGACCAACCTGGCCGCGATGCTGGCCTATGCCATTTATGAAAGTGTCCGGGGCGGCTGGCTGCCGGAGGATTATCTGGTCCACGCCGACCGGATGCGGTCCGCAGTGCGCGCCAAGGTGGACCGTTTCGGGTTTGTGCAGGGCGTGGCGGGCGCGCCGAATTTCAATCAACCAGGCATTTCGACGGAAGGCCAGGCGTTTTTCATCCTGATGGAAGTGGCGGCGCGGAAGGCCGGCCGGTGAAACAGGCTTGCGCCGGGGCGCCTGATGAACTAAAAGTCGGCAAACGCGGGAGAACTTTATGGCAACCTATACCATCATCGGCGGGGATCAAAAACAATATGGCCTGGTCACACCGGAAGATATATGTCGGTGGATTGCCGACGGCCGGCTCAACGGACAATCTCTGGTCAAGGCGGAGAGTGACGCGGAATTCCGGACGCTGGCGGAGTTTCCCGAGTTCGCCGACGCACTGGCCGCGCTGACGGCCCCGCCACCACCTTTAACTGTCTCCGGAGCCGGGACAGATGGCGCCCGCGACGCGGCCTTGAAACTGGTCAAGGGGCCGGCCATCGGCTTGATCATCGTTGCCAGCTTGGGGGTTGCGTATTATCTCTTCAGCGGCCTTTTCACCCTTTTTACCGGTGGCGCCATGTTCAGCCATGAGATGCCGCCCAACATCCCACCCCAGATGCAGGCTTTGATTCAAGGAATGCAAGGCCCGTTGGCCGGAGTGACCAGCCTTTTGGTCGCGGCATTAAACGGTTTTGTGTTGTTCGGAGCGATAAAAATGCTGCGGTTGCAAAACCACACTGTAGCCATAGTCGCCTCAGTTGCTGCAATATTGCCTTGCCAGTGTTGCTGTCTGTTCGGGCTGCCGTTTGGCATCTGGGCACTGGTAGTCTTGAACAAGCCGGAAGTGAAATCGCAATTCACTTGACGTTCTATGTCAGGTCGGCCTGCTCGACCATTAAGCCGCGCCCGTGCGGCGAGTTGCGCTTTGATCAATCTAGCCGCAACGCCGGGCCTCGGTTCGTTGATGGCTGGCCGGTTTTGGGCCGGAACGGGACAGTTGCTGTTGGCTCTGGCTGGGTTCGGTTTACTTGTCGGCTGGATATTTGAGTTCTGTTATCGCTTTGCGCTCAAGCAAGCAGGCGAGCCGGTCTCGACATCATCAATCGGTTGGATGGGCAAATGGGGATTAATCCTTTTCATGGCGGGATGGCTATGGTCGCTGGTGACGAGCATCAGCCTGTGGCGGCAGGCCAAAACCGACGAGGCGGCCGCGCAGCAGCCCGAGCCGCCGCGGCTGGCGGATTTGCCCGGTCAACCGCCGAGACTTTCGTGAAGAATAAAAATTAGAAAGGCGCGTTATGTATAAAATCATGGGAGTGGACGGCCGGCAATACGGTCCCGCCGGCACGGAGGAAATCCGGCGCTGGATCGCTGAAAACCGGATCAATGTCCAGACACTGGTCCAGACGGAAGGCGCCCCGGAATGGAAACCGCTGGGTTCGCTTCCTGAATTTGCCTCCGAATTGAAGACGATCCCGCCGCAGATTGCGCCGCCGCCATCCGCCGTCGCGTCGCGGGCGTCCAACAAAATTCCCGCCGGCGTTTGCGGGATTCTGCTCGGGTCGCTCGGCATTCACAAATTCATCCTTGGCTACACCGGCGCCGGCCTGATTCTGCTGCTGGTGACGGTCCTGAGCTGCGGTTTGTTAAGCCCGGTGACTCATATCATCGGCCTCATCGAAGGCATCCTTTACCTGTGCAAAACCGACGAGGAGTTCGTGCGCACCTACGTGGACGGACGCAAGGAATGGTTTTGAGTTGTGTCAAAATTAACCGCTGCCGAAATCAAGACCGCGCTCGCCATCGTGCCGGAATGGAAACAAACGGGCGGTGTGATTGCGCGGACGTATGTCTTCAAGGATTTCCCCGCGGCGATCAAATTTGTCAACGCCGTGGCCGGACTTGCCGAGGAAGCCTGGCATCATCCGGACATGGACATTCGCTGGAACAAGGTGACGGTCGCGCTCACGACCCACGACGCGGGCGGCTTGACGGAGAAGGATTTTGATCTGGCGCGAAAGTTCGACGCGCTGTTACTTCACTGAATCAACCGCATTGGTCGAATTTGCTCGCGTGGGCGCGGCGGGAACGGTGGGTGGCAGCTCATCCGGCGGCACGTTGGTCCGCGGCACCCGGCCAATCCAGATGCCGCTGACGCCATACTCCCAGTCCAGTTGCGGGATGTTCGGCGGCGCGCCCTTGGCACCGCGGATGACGAGGCGGTCCTCCGGGCGCATTTTGTCCACCCACGGTTGGTAGGCCTTCATGTCGCCGAAATTCCACAGGATTTTGTGATACACCTGAAAATCCTCGTCGGCCATGAACCCCGGTTCATAGCCCAGAATGTAGCGCCAGTCGCCGTTGGGATTTTTGTAGAAAGTTTGATAGAAAATCGACATCTCGGCCGAGTAAAGGATGCCTCCCTTTTCCGGCATCCAGCCTTTGAGTTCGGGATGTTCCGCCGTGGTCAGATATTGCTGGGTGAGATTATACGTCCAGCGGCTGCCGATATCATTGGTGATGGCCAGAAACACCGCCACCGCCAGTCCGCTGACCAGCGCCAGACGCTTGAAAGAGTCCACCGCGAAGCGCGCCTCCAAGAGCAGTTGCAAATCACAGGCGACCAGAGCCATCAGCGCCGGCCAGCCCCAGTCTTCGGTAAAACGGCACGCTTTGAAACTGAGCACCCAAGTCAGGGCGGCGAGCCAGAAGGCCGGGTTGCCGGTCAAAGGCCGCGCCTTCAAACCGGCCAGTTGGCGCAGAATCAACAGGCCGCCCAGGATGACCAGCCCGAAAACTTCGCCCGAGGCCGGTTGGAACTCGCTGACCAGCGTGCGTTGCGTGGTGTGCATGCCGAAGGCCCGGGAGGCCATGATAACCGCCTGATACGGAGATTCAAACGGATGTCCGGTCAATAAAGCGCCCAGAAAGGTTCCCGCCACCCAGCCCGCGACGAGCATCCATCCCCACCGGAATTGTCCGGCCAGGAAAAAGGCCGCCGCCAACAGCGCCCACAGGTACCACACTCCATGCACGAAAGTGCAGGCGGCAATCAACATGGCCATCCATACCGCCGTCCACCATTTGGGCGGCGACGTGCCATGAACCTGCCAGGCAAAAAGAATGGTCAGCAGCCCGGCAATGGTCACGATGAACGGCCGCCCGATCAGGAACCGCGAGGGAACATCCGAGGTAAGCGTCGCCGCCGTCAGGGCAATCAGCCAGGCTTCCGGCCGTTTCAGCCACGGCAGCACCGACCAGTTCACCAGCACGAACAAGCCCACGACCGAAAGCAGGACCAGTTTTTCCGTGTCGCGGGCATCGGTTTCGTGTTGGCTCCGGAGATAAACCTGCCGCAGCAGGAAATGCCAGCCGAAGTTGTGATCAATCTCGAAGGCGGGGCCCACCACCAGAATTTCCGGCCAGGGCTTGCCGCTCACCGCCTTGGCCGCGTGCCGCAGCGCGTCGTCGCCGGGCAGATAGCCGTACTGGATGATCCGCAGCGGGATGAAAAGGATGATCAGAATGACAATGGCCCAGACCGCCAGCGGAACGTAACGCCGCAGCGCATCCAGGGGCGATGCGTCGGAATGGGCGTTGTCTTCAGTCATGCTTGGCGGCGCGATGCCGAAGATCAAAACACCACCGGCACGCCTTCGTCAAGCATTCGCAGTTTCGCCGTGAGGTTTTCCTTCACGGCAATCTCGATCAGCCACCGCGGCGGCTCGTTGAGATCCTCGAACGACAGCTTGAATGTTCCGTAGTGCATGGGCACCAGCCAGCGCGCCCCGAGTTCCTTGAACGCCTTCACCGCCTCGTCCGGCCCCATGTGGACGCGGCGGAACGATTCCGGATGATACGCGCCAATCGGCAGCAGCGCGATTTCCGGCGCCAGCCGCTTGCTGATTTCCTTGAAACCGTCGAAATACGCGCTGTCGCCCGCGTGATAAATTTTGCGGCCCTGATGTTCCAAAACAAACCCGCCGTAACCGCGATGATGGTCCGCCAGCGTGCGCGCCCCCCAATGCTGGCTGGGCGTGAACGTGACCTTCCAATCGCGCTGCGAAAAACTTTCCCACCAGTCCAGCTCGATGATGCGCGCGAAGCCCAGGTCATGCGCCAGGTCGCCGACGCCGCGCGGCATCACGCCGATTTTGGGGTGCGGCAGCCGGCGCAATGTCGGTTTGTGAAAATGATCAAAGTGCGCGTGTGTGAGCAGCACCAGGTCAATCCGCGGCAGGTCCTGGATTTTCAGGCCCGAGCGCCGGATGCGCTTCAACAAAAACAGCCAGTTCGCAAAATTCGGGTCAATCAGGACGTTCAGGTTCGTGAACTGGACCAGGAACGACGCGTGGCCGATCCAGGTGATGGCCACCTGGCCGCGGATGAGCTTGGGAAAAACCGGCCGCCGCGGCTGGCCCACCCGCGGCGTGAGCAGCGCCTTCCAGACGAGTTCCCGGAAAAATGTGCGCGGGTTGAAATGCTTTGCCGGTGTCAGATCCTTGAACGAGCGCGGCAGCCGCCGGCGTGGCGGCGCGGAACGTTGCGAAACCGGTTTCGTCATACGACTTCTGCATTCTAACCCCGGAGCGTGCTGGGCGAAAGGGAAAATGGGGGGGGGGGCCGGCTGCTTTGGCGAGCGTCCTCGCGAGCCGTTGTGTTGTAGGGTCGAGCCTGTGGCTTGATGGGTTTGGCGCACAGCGCCAACGCTACACCGGCTCACCGGGAGTCTCGCCCCACCAATCATGATCCAATCTGACCCGCCACCGGAAAATGCCGCGACATCCGCGGCGCCCGCGATTAAAATCCCGACATGAAGCAGATGATGAAGCAGCTCGACACGTATCTGCGACGGAAGCCAAGGCTCGGCCGGGGCGTCTATCTGGCAAAGACCGCCGTCGTCCTCGGTGACGTGACCATCGGTGCGCACTCCAGCGTGTGGTATGGCGCGGTGTTGCGCGGCGACATCAACCGCATTGTCGTGGGCCATCACACGAACATCCAGGACAACGCGGTGTTGCATCTCGCGGATGAATTCGCCTGCCTCGTCGGCAACTGGGTCACGGTCGGCCATGGCGCCATCGTCCACGCCTGCCGGGTTGGCGACGAAGTGCTTGTGGGCATGGGCGCGGTGATTCTGGACGGCGCGGTCATCGGCAAACAATCGCTCATCGGCGCCAAGGCGCTGGTGACACGGGGAATGAAAATACCGCCCGGCTCACTTGTGCTCGGCGCCCCGGCGAGGGTCGCGCGCAAGCTGACCTCGAAAGAACGCGCCGGCTTGAAATGGTGGGCGGAAAAGTACGTGGACAACGGCGCCTATTGCCTGAAACACAAAATCAATTACTGATTGGCAACGTGCGAATCCGAATGCGCGTTTGCTCGAATACCACCACGCTTCCGTATTCCAGCGCTTCTTGAATGGCAGCAAATTGGCAAGCAGGAGCGACAATTGTTTTTCGGGACGGCGTTCTGTGCCGCGCCGGAACAGAATGAAAGATGGCTTGCTCTTCGACCACGCCGCCAGCAACGCACCAAAATCGGTGTCCGCGGAGATGATGATGCGATTTTCAGACGCCGCGCGCTCAAAAATTTCTGAATCATCCGCCGCCTGTAGTTTGTAATCCCGGACATGCGTTGCGTCGTGACCGGCTTGACGCAATCCTTCCGCCAGGGCCGGCGACAGCGCGTTGTCCACCAGAAATTTCACGTGGCGGCCAGCAGCGGCAGTTCACGTTCCCGCACCGTCTCGGCGGCAAAGCGGAGTGCTTCAGCGACGTCCTCGGCTTGCAGATCGGAATAGGCATGCAGAATTTCCTTCACCGTCATGCCATCAGCAACCATGCCCACGACCGTTGCCACCGGAATACGCAGCCCGCGTATGCACGGCACACCGCCCATTTGCGCCGGTTTTGACGTGATACGAGTGAAGTTCATACCTCCCTTGTAAGCCATGCTGCCTTGAAAATCAACCCGTCGCGCTAACAAAACGGAGCGTGCCAAACTGAAGTGGTGGGCCGAAAAGTACGTGGACAACGGTGCGTATTGCTTGAAGCATAAAACAACCTGGGGGGACAGATGGCGAGTTGATTCGGAAAGATACGGTAGCACCCGCGTCTCGCGGGTGGTTTCGGGCGTCACGCCCGAAACTTGTAGGCGGTAGCGCCAATTCGAATTCTGACTTTCCTCTGCCCGTCATCGCAATTCGGCGGGACGCCGAATTGAACCCGCCGGAGGCGGGTGCTACCACAACAATGCGCCAGCAAAAGGTGGGCGGAAAAATACGTGGACAACGGTGCGTATTGCCTGATGCGCAGAATCAATGTCGGTGGAATATGCTGAAAATGCGCCGGAAGAAATAAATTATCCTAGCGAAGGAATTATTCTTAGATCTATCGAGTGGCACATCCCATTTCTCCAATTCTTTTTCAAGAACAAACCTAATCACTCGGAGATCATCGGGAATAATTTGAATGAGCGGCAGATTATTGTCTCAGTAAAGCTGAGTTTTCTCCCGTCGGCGCTCATCATAATTTTGCTCGTTGAGTTTACCCCAATACTCAACGTAAATCAGTTTACCATTTCTGGAGCGCACAACGAAATCGGGAATTAGCTGACCACCTTGGATTGTAACTTTCGGTTCATAGTCATGCCAAACATTTAGATGAAAAAGACAGTCATCAATAATTTTCTCACCCTGCGAACGGACCCGATGTTCGTCTTCGCAAAAAATCTTTGGCGGGAGCAATAAATAATCCGGCTCACTCTGCCAAGTTACTCGGCTCTCCGTCGAGCGCAACGGCCTGACAAAACGTTCAGCGGTTGGCCGGAAATACCGGAGTAAATTTTCCGCTTCGGCACCCTCATAAATTTGCCCGATGATTGGAAAACCAACAAGTTCTTGAATCCGATTCCGGGTGTTGGAAGTAATTTCTGAACCGGTTAGTTCTTCAATTCGGACTTGATTGGGAAAACGACCACCCCACCGCCGAATATCAAAATTGCCGCCATTCGTTGTCGCTTTCCAGATGCCGTAGATGTTGTTCTGGCCGAAATTGTATAGCAGTAAAAAATCTCCCTACTGAACTAACAGCCCATACGGCTCGTTTGTACCGAAAAGCTTGTGTTCAAGACACTCAACCATCGTTTCATCACTGCACAGAAAAATTGCCACGCGTGGCATGAAGAAATGCTATTTCCTCCGGCTGATTTGTCGAGGAGCGAAAAATTATCTTCGCAACATTCCCGGCAAACCACCACCCATCTTCGCCATCATTTTCTGGAACTTGCCCATCTTCTTCATCATCGCCTGCATCTGCCCGAACTTGTTCAGCATGGTGTTCAACTCCGTCACGCTTACGCCGCTGCCCTTGGCGATGCGCACCCGGCGTTTGGCGTTCAGCAGCGCGGGATTCTGGCGTTCCTTCGGCGTCATGCTGCAAATCATCGCCTCCATGTGCTTGAATTCCTTTTCCTGCTTCGACAGGTCGCCTTGCTGTTTCAACATCTCCGCGCCGCCCGGCAGCATGCCCACGATGCTTTCCAGCGAGCCGAGCTTTTTCATCTGGCGCAACTGCTCGAGAAAATCCTCCAGCGTGAACTGGCCCTTGCGCATCTTTTCCTCCATGCGCTTCGCCTCGTCCAAATCCACGGCCTCGGCGGCCTTTTCAACCAGGCTGACGACGTCGCCCATGCCCAGAATGCGCGAGGCCATGCGCTCGGGATAAAACGGCTCGAATTCGTCCAGTTTTTCACCCACGCCGGCGAACTTGATGGGCTTGCCGATCACGGCCTTCAAACTCAACGCCGCGCCGCCGCGCGCGTCGCCGTCAAGTTTGGTCAGGATGGAGCCGGTGATTTGCAGCGCCTGGTCGAAGTGGGTGGCGACGTTGACGGCTTCCTGGCCGGTGGCGGCGTCGAGCACGAGCAAAATTTCCTGCGGCTTCACCAGGTCGCGCAACCGCACCAGCTCCTGCACAAGCGGCTCGTCAATCTGTAACCGGCCGGCCGTGTCGAATATCAGCACGTTGCGGCTGTTTGCCTTCGCGAAGTCGAGGCCTTCCCGGGCGATTTTCAGCACGTCGGTTTCGCCGTGTTTCATGAACACGGGAACTTCCAGTTGTTTGCCGAGGGTGTCGAGCTGGTCCATGGCAGCCGGGCGATAAACGTCCGCCGCGACGAGCAATGGCTGGCGTCCCTGTTTTTGCAACAGCCGGGCGAGTTTGCCGCTGGACGTGGTCTTGCCGGAACCGTGCAGGCCAACCATCAGGATGCAAGTCGGATTACCGCCCAGGTTCAGGCCGGTCCCACCATCGCGGGACGAGCCGAGCAGGTCCACCAGTTCGTCGTGGATGATTTTGATAATTTGCTGGCCGGGCTGGATGCTCTGGACGACCTCGGCGCCGACGGACTTGGCTTTGACGCGCTCGATGAAATCGCGGGCGACCTTGAAATTGACATCGGCTTCCAGCAACGCCATGCGGACCTCGCGCAGGGAATCGGTGACGTTGGCCTCGGAGATTTTTCCGAGCCCGCGCAGATTGCGGAAGGCATTCTGGAGCTTGCCGCTTAACGAGTCGAACATTCCCTCAGGTTAACGGTTCGGGGTTCGGAGTTCAAAGTTCAAAGTTGGCCTGTCCGGAAGGAGAGGCTGGTGGTAGGTGATGGATTCGAACCATCGAATCGAATGGAGGTCAATAATGCGTCACTTTGCCAATAAAAGTGACTTTCTTAAACAGCCTTGACAGGGGTGTGCGTTATGACTATGTTATGACTCACCTATGGCAAGTTTACACAAAGACCCTCGCGGAAAATCACCCTACTGGTATTGCGCCTATCAAACGTTGGACGGGGACCGGCATTTCAGAAGCACCAAGGCAACAGACAAGCGGCAGGCACGGCAGATTTGCGACACTTGGGCGAAGGCGTCGGCACTCGGCGCGAAGCTGTCACCAGACAAGGCACGGCAGGTGATAGCGCAGGGCGTGGCCGATATTCTTATGGCATCCGGCCAGACGTTGCCGTCCGCGACGATCCGCGACTGGTGCAAGCGTTGGCTGGAAACCAAGACACTGGAAGCCGAGCCGCGCACGCATGAACGCTACGAAACCAGTCTGCGCCGGTTTTTGGAATTTCTCGGCAGCCGGGCGGACGAAGATTTGGACGCCCTGAAAGTGAACGACGTTTTGCGCTTCCGTGATTACGTCGCCAAACGGCTGTCCGCGACCAGCACGAACATGGATTTGAAAGTCTTGCGCTCCTGTCTCTATTCCGCGCAGAAACAGGACTTGGTTGAAAAGAACGTGGCGACGAAGGTGGACACACTTAAAAAGAGCGGGGAAAGCAAGCGGCGCGGTTTCACCTTGGCCGAGGTTGCCCGGGTTTTGAAGCGTTGCGATGAAGCGGGCGGCGAATGGCGCGGCTTGGTTCTCACCGGCCTTTACACCGGGCAACGGCTCGGTGACGTGGCAGGGTTGACATGGCAGCAAGTGGACTTGAATAAACGCTGCGTGTCCTTCGTAACCAGCAAGACCGGCAAGCGGCTGTCTTTCCACATGGCGAAGCCGCTGGCGGATTACTTGGAAAGCTTGCCGTCCAGCGATCAGCCGGACGCCTGCGTTTTCCCGAAGACGGCGGCAATGGCGGAAAAGCACACCGGCACGATCTCCACCAAGTTTTACGATGAAATCCTTGCGCCTGCCGGATTGGTGAAAGTGCGGCCAAAACTCGAAGCCAAACCCGGCGGCAAGGGACGCGATGCCCGACGGCAGACCAGCGAACTTTCGTTCCATTCCCTGCGGCATACGTTCACGACATGGCTGAAATCCGCCGGGGCAAGCAACGCGCTGGCACAGATGATTGTCGGCCATGATTCAGAAGTCGTTTCGCGCGGCTACACGCATTTGAGCGCCGACGACACCGCCGACGCCATTGGCAAACTGCCGGACGTGACCGCCGGTTGAACATCCTTAAACGCAGTTGACAGGTTTAGCTATGTGATACATATTTGTCTCACGATGAAAACAGCGACCATCAGAGATTTACGAAACCGCTTTCCGCGCGTCGCCGCGTGGATTGCCGAGGGCGAGCCGGTTGAGATTACCAAGGCCGGGAAATTGTTTGCCCGCCTCATGCCGCCCGCGCCAGTCAAAACGCCCCGGCTCGTCAAGCCCGACATCATGGCGCGGTTGAAAAAGACGTGGGGCAACCGCGTTTTCTCCGCCAAGGAAGTCGCCGCCATGCGCGCGGCGGAATTGGAAGGCGAGGAAGGATGATCGCCTTCCCGGACACGTCGTTCCTGTGCGCGTTTTACCGGCGACAGGACAATTCCCCGCAGGCGGCGGCGTATTTCAAGGCCATGCCGGAAGCGTTGCACGTCTCCGGCCTGCTGCTTTACGAATTTCGCCAGAGCGTCCGCTTTCAAGTCTGGCTTCATGCGCGGGACAAGACCAAAGGCTATCCGCTGGCCGACTGCGACCGCGCGCTGGCCGACCTGCAAACCGATTTGGACACCGGCGCGATGGTGGTGGTCACGGCGGACTGGCCGGACGTTCATCGGCTGGCCGAAACCATTTCCAAACGCCACACCATTGCGAGCGGACATCGCAGCTTGGACATTCTCCATGTGGCGACGGCGTTGCACCTGGGCGCGCGGGAATTTCTGACGTTCGATACCAACCAGCGCAAACTTGCCGCCGCCGAAAAATTGAAAGTGAAACCATGAAAACGAAGCTCACGCAACGGAGAATCAAGGCGCGCAAATCATCCGCGTGCGGCCTGTGCAAACCGTGGAAGCAAGGCTGGGCGGACAAGAAAACCGTGCGCGACGTCCGGCACGCGCAACGCGCCCAACAGCAATTCCGCGAAGTTGGATTCTGACGATGCACCGCCGCCTTGCCGCCAAAGCCCTCGCCGCGGGTGAAAGCTATTGCGTCAAGACGCTGGTGGAGGCGTAACGATGAACAGCAAGCGTCCTGTAGCCACTGGTAAAAAAGCCGTGAGCGACAATTGGAACTGGACGCTTTCAAAACTAAAACGCGAAGATTGGGACTTCCGGCCAGAGGTTTGCCGTGAAGACGAATTGGAAAGTTGCTGGGCCTATGAATACTCACGCGAAGTCACAGCGTTTCGGAACGCCGTGGCGGATTCCCGAAAGAGAAATCCTGATTACGTTCAGAAATTAAATCGTCCGGCATTGGATGATTCAATGGTGTCGCCTTCTATAAAATCGTCTCGCCCCATGCGGTTGGGTAGCGCAATCGTGGATGCCCTTTCAAAGCCGCCAGTGCCGCTTGCTTATCGCATCCATCCACAATGGCCGGAAACACCATTTGGCCTGCTGAAAAGGACTCCGCGCAAGACAAACCCTGATCGGATTTTTTCCTATCTTCAAAAGGACATCGGTGAATTTGCACGGGAACTGATTGGCAGGCCGGATTTTCTAAATCTTCCAAAGACCCTCTGGAATCAGGAAAGTAATTCGGAGACAATCGTTTTCACGATCCCTTGGAACTATGGCAACGACCAGCTAAAACAGGGATTTTACCAGTGGTTGACGGATAATCGCCCACAGGGGAACGAAGGCGATTCGCGTCCAAGAGTAGATGGCATCAAAAGACCAACCGGCGCGGGGAGCAGGCCGCGTCAGATACGGGCGAGCCTGAAAGCTCTGGGAGCATACCGCCTATTACTTTGTTACGGGGGCAATCGCAAAAAGGCCAGAGAACACACGGACGTATGCAAGGTTCTCGGCAGGGACTTCTACAACAATGAGTCCGGTTCACCTTGGACAGATGCGAATCGCGTTGCTTTGTATGGCAACGAGCGCATTTCAGCGATCAAGCAGGGAGATTTGAAGTCGGAAGAATTTCGATTAAAATGGGAAACAGATGCTAAATTTCGACAGGAATACGAGCAGCAAGGACTTCGCTTCTACGGAAAAGAGGTAGGAGCTAATGCACTCTGACAACCTTCAATTAATGTGGTCACTGTTAGCCGATAAGCGGCTTCTAAAAAACAGTGACCATGAACGAAGCGAGAACTACTGCCGCAGTTGAACCGGGTAACTTCACTGGCGCGACGCCGGAATTTGGCCGCACCGCCGATCTCCAAAAGATTTTTGGGCTGCGTCGCGGGACTGCTTACAACCTCCTGCTCGACGGCAAGATCAAGGGCGTCCTGCTCCGCGTGCGCGGTAAAAAATCTGGGTGCCGTTTGTGGGACCTGGCCAGCGTGCGCGAATATATTCGCTCGCAAATGGACGCGGGAAAGGACACGGAATGAAAAGCCTACCGTCTTTCATTGATGAAATGCTGGCCGCGCCGCCGCGTGCCGGTGATGGCGTCCACAACTGGCTTTTCCGTGTCGCCCGCCAGTTGCACGCGCATTTGCCCGCCGGGGAGATTGTCGTCTTGCTGGGAAACCGGGTGCAAAGCTGTGGGCGACATGTCAGCCGGAATGAAATTGAGGACGCCGTGAAAAGTGCGCTGGCGTGCGCGTGGCAGCCAAAGGGCAACGCCGTACTGATGCAATCCGCCGCCAAGTGGCCGGGCGTGAACCAAGAGCAACGGGAAGCCATTGTGCGTGACGGCGGCGGGCTGGCAGACCTTTGGGAACTGTCCAAGCCGCGTCTTGAAGATAACACCGCGCACACGGAAACGATGATTGACCAGCTTTTCCCCGGCAATCCGCTTATGTGCTGCGGCAAATCCAGTTCCATTTTCGACACCAAGCCGCGCGAAGACTGGCGCGGGGAAATGTCCGCGCTGTCGTTAACCGTCCCGTCGCCCATGTCTGCGATTGACGGCGTAACGAAAGATGAGGCGAGCAATACATTGACGCGCGGCCCGGCGACACACAATCACGTCTCTGATTCATGCGCACGGCCCCAGTGTCAGTAGCGGAACATCCGCCAACATCCAATCAGGGCGAATTTCTCGCGTTTGTCTTGCCCTTATCCTGATTCAACGTATGGCCGAACACCGGCACGGCGTGCAGGCTGCCGTCAGGGTCCGTTGTGCCAAAAATCACAATTGCTGGATAGCCGGACTCAATGCTGCCGTAAATATACTTTTGAAACGGCGGTGGGTTTGCACTCGGATTCGAGTAGTCGGCGGGGAAGCATTTTGCGCCCGCTGCTTCCAGAACCTGTTGCATCTGTTGGTAGGTCAGCCCGTTTCCCTCGCCCATTTTCACATTAACGTGATCAATGCCGAGCAATTGGTTCATTTCCCGGTAGGACATGTCGCCGTTGGGATGGAAGCGTGCCGCCGCTGTCCGCAACGCCACATGCGCGCAAACATTCGTGAGGGCGTTCTGCTGCGCGTACAAATAGCCGTTTACCTTGAATGATTTCCCGGCCACCTGGCACGGCCAGGTCTGGCCGCCGCGAACGAAATTATTCGCGGTTCGGCTCGGCCGGATTACGGATTCATAAACGCGCCGCTTGTCTCCAAAAGATGGCGCACTGTCCTCCTTCACCACGACATAACCGATAAACTCTTCGTCTGTGATTCTGGCAAGCCGTTGAGTCGTGGCAAATTTTGCCGTGAAAAAACTCAAACGGTAGGCCACGCTGTGTTTCAAATCTGGATTGCGCGTGCGCAAATCCTCATTCTCCTCGCGCAGGTCCTCCGGATCGCCAAGTTTTTCAATCACCATTGTTCGGCCTTCATGTAGCCTCACCTGAGAAAGAATCCGCCGCAACGGCTGGCAGCCGCTAAAGCGATTGCCGGTGAGATTGAAAAACGAATATGGCCGCTCGACGGGGATGATTTCGAGCGACTGGCCGGGAGCTGTTCTGGCGTAACGATTCACAAGGCGGCCACCCTTTGGCCGAAGGAGACAAAGACCCGCCGCCACCAACTGGACGGCACTAACTCACCACAAGATTCGCCTGCCGGGATTGCTCCTCGAATTTATCCAGTTCGCGGAGATAATTCGGAACGTCGTCGTTGCGGAAGGGAATCACTTTTTTGATCGGCTCTTTGCGCGACCGGGCCGACATCTTGACAAGCAACTCCTTTCGCCCCTGTTCAAAGGACATGGTGACTTTGCCCATAGGTCAATAAGATTAAACTAATTTTTACAAATTTCAAAGGTGAAGCTGTCCGGCACAGGCCCATTAGACGCTTCGCCCGCCGCAACTACAAGCACAAACTGCGCCGTCCAAAAGGCCGTTTCAAGCCCGAAAATGCCCATTTTCGTCGCATCTTCAACCCAGCCGATCCAGCACCTCCGGCACCAGCCGGCGGGTGCGGTATTCGCCGAATTTGGCCGTCTCCTTTTCCTTGAGCACGCGGAAGGTTTCGCCGGGGAAAAACGAGCGGACGAAATCGCGGTATTCGCCGATGACGGTGGAATGGAGGTTGAAAATGCTCATTGTGTTCCGGGAAACAATCCTTGCAACGCTTTCAATTGCTCGCGGTCATCTCCGTTTTTAGGCACAGCAACCCTTCAGTTGAATGAACAAGAGTTCTTCGGAGCGCGTGCCCCGCACATCGCAAGCCTTCCGGGCGCTCGTCGAAAAGCAGCTATAAAGATGCTTGAGCAAACCGACAAGGTCCTGGCGGGGGAATTTGCTGCGGCCCGCCACGTGGCAGATGCTCAAAACAAATTTTTGCGAGATGGACAACGCTTCAAACTTACGGCAATGGGCAAGATGAATACCTATGCTCTTTTTGCCGAATTAGCTCGTCGCCTTCTAGCACCGGAAGGGCGGGCTGGGATAATCGTTCCAACCGGCATTGCAACGGATGACACAACAAAGATTTTCTTCGGCGACCTTATCGAGAATGAGGCCATCTCACAGTTACTTGGATTTGAAAATGAAGAGTTCATTTTTCCGGCGATACACAATGCTACGAAGTTCTGCGCGCTCACGATTTTAGGAGCAAATTCCAAATGTAAGTTCACAGACTTTGCGTTCTTTTGCCGCAACTTTCGTCAGGTTCGTCACTCTGATAGGCATTTTCAGTTGGCTCGTGAGGACCTTAGTCTACTGAATCCTAATACCAAGACTTGCCCCGTCTTCCGCACTCGCACCGATGCAGAACTTACCAAACAAATCTATCGGCGCGTTCCTCCGCTTCATGATGAAAGACGGGCAGAGAATCCGTGGAGGCTTACATTGAAGCAAGGTCTGTTCAACACAACGAGCGATAAGATCGAAGTGCAACAGCGCGGCGGCATCAGTGGCAACGTCGGGATGAAATTCGAGCAGGCTTTCATAGACCGAGCCGAGTTCCTCGACATCAAGCGCGGCGTAGTTGACGCGGCGGGCGGGTGCGCCCTGGCGCTCCTGATAATAGGCGAGATACCAGACGGCGGACAGCAGGTCGCGGTTGTTCAACGTGCAGCCATCGAGGGTTTGCGGAGCGAACAACTCACCATTGAGCGGCGCGAGATCGAGGATGGAGGCGAGTTTGTCGTCGCCGAAAAGTTTCCAGAGTGTGCGGAGACTCAACCAGAGATCGGCGTGTTCTGTCCAAGCGGCCCGCACGTCGAGCATCCGGCGAAGTCGGGCGATGCTGTAATAATCGCGATAGACGGGATTCGGGCTGATGAGGCCACGATCTTCCGAGACGAGCAGGAACAGGAAACGGTAAACGATGCGAAACAGTTGGCGGTAAAATTGCGCGGGCGTGAGCTGGCCGGAATTAATTTTTTGGCGCAGTTCGTCGTTGTCCGGGTGGGTGAGGAAGCCGTTGCCCAAAAGTTTGAGACATTCCTCGACGCCGTCGCGGAGATGTTCCCGCACGCGCCCGCCCTGTTCAATGGTCTGCGCGTGGTATTTTTCCAGCAGACATTCGTTGGCATCGGCCATGCCGCGTGACAGGCGGCTGCGATGGATGAGCCGGTAGAGCGCGGCGAAATCGTGGAAGCGTTGTTCCTCGAAAATCGCCTGAAGATCAAACTCGATGTAAGCCTGCCGGCGGACGAGCGTGGAATCGCGGAGCAACCGGAGCGTGAGGCCGTTGGTGACGATGCCCCAGACGTGCTCAGTGCGATTGAGGTATTCCTGAACGAGCGAGTGCGGCGCCATGCGCGGGCGTCCGCTGGGCGGCACGCGGCCAAGTTCCTGCCCTGCGCCGACAACATGAATCGGCGGCGTGTCTTCGGCCTCCCCGGCGCGGTGGGAGACGGCGAATGTCTGGCCGTCCACCTCGAAGGCGCGCAAATTGTAGCGCGCCTGATAACCGAGCAACGCGAGAAACGGCAGCGCCCATTGGTCGCGCGTGACGGTGGTGGCAAGGTCGTTTTCTGGCAGTCGCGTGAGACGGCTTTTGAATACGCCCCACAAGGCGCGGGAATCGGCGAACACGGCGGCGATCTCGTCGGTGAGATTGCGCTTGGGTTCAAGGCCGAAGTCGGCGGGCTTCTGGCCCGGCACGTCGGCGGCGATGACCTGGTCAAGCAATTCCGGGCCGAGCAAGCCGCCTTCAATTCGGACTGAGGGGAAGGAGGCCATTTAGGATTGCGGATTACCGATTGTGGATTGTGGAGTGTTTTCCGATGAGGAGTCGGATTGCAGCATTCTGCGCTGCTTCCAGCGATCAAGAATAACGCTGGCAATCATCGATGAGGCGACACCCAAGACGAAGCCAATTACGTAGTTCATTGCTGTCCTCCACCACTTCTCTGACTGGAGCGTCTCCTTTAGCGCCTGAAGCTGCACATCGGTTAGCTTCTCCAATTCTTTTGCTTCAGCGTATTTTTTGTTGAGTTCGCGGGTAGCGGTTTCAGTTGCCACCATGTCATCTCGAACTTTGCCCAACGTTTCTTCCAGCCCTTTGATACTCGCCAGCGCAGATTCAACACTTTGGATACGGGCATCAAGAGGCTGAGACTTCTTTGAGAGCAAACCATTAGATAAAACACCACCCAGCAACGCCACTAACACTGCGAACAACGAGCTCAGGAGTTTTGCCTTTTCAAAAAGACGCTTTCGCCGTGCTCCTCTCAGAAATCGTTCTGCGATGTCGGTGTGAGCGGCGAGGTGCTTTCGGAGGTCATCGAGCGCGAGTATCTCCAGCTTATAAGCGGTATTCGTAAGGCGAAATCTTATGGCCTGCTCTTCAGAGATCCGTGCCGAGGTCACAAAGAGAAGATTACGGGGTAGATTAATCTGAAGGATTTCGCTCCTTCTGAAGAACTCTCCGACATCTTGCCGAGAAAGGCTGCGCCGATGCTTAATCAGGACAGCAAAACGCTTTTCCTCCTTCGTCGCTATGAAATCCACCTCACGGGGCAGCACGAGATTGTCAAAAATGCTATAGCCTTCCGCTTGGAGAAGCTCCACTACCATTTTCTCGAACTCATCCGGCTGTAAGTCATAGATAAGGTCTGAATTGTCAGGTGAAGTTTTCATGACTTTCCAAGTATTGGTTGAAGCACGAGCAAGCCGAGCAAGTCCGGCGGCAACTGCGGTTTGACCGTGAGGCCACCGACTTTCATTTTTACGGCCTGACGGATGCGACGATGTGCTTCGGTCAGCGCCTCGGCGCGACCGGCGATGTTTTCCTTGATGGCTGAATCGAGTTTATCCCAGCCCGCGAGCGCGCCGGAAACCAGTTCACTTTTCTCCGCGTCGCCGATGTTGGCATCGGCCTGTGCTTTTTCAAGCAGCGTGAGGACTTCGTCGGTGGCCAACCAAGTAGGTTTGTCCGCCGTGCCGGTGTGGCCGATGACCAGCACTTCCTCGGCGAGCATCGGTGTGCGGTCGGGCTGCTCGATGAGGAAACGCAGCCGCAGCAAATAGAGATTGGTCAATCGGGAGACGGCGCGGGTGCGCATTACACCGCAACGCGAAGCACGGGCGGCTGCACCTTTGGTGAGCGCCTCCTCCATCAGGAACTGCGCGAGCGTGGCGACGAACCGGTGATTGCGGCCCAAGTATTCCGCGCCTTCCGGCGTGGGCGAGATGAAACTAACAAACCAATGGCCGGTCTTGGTGACTGGCAGCGCGGCGGTGATGGCTGTTGGCAGGCTGGCGCGTGCCTCCGGGCTGACGATGATGCGAAAAATGTTCGGGCGGCGGTCGGGCGCGATTTGCACGCCAAGCCGCTGTGCCGCGCTCAAGACAAACAGCCGGACGGCATCGGGGTCGCCCAAAACGGCATCGGTGGCTTCCAGTTCCTGGCGCACTTCGTCGGGTTTCAAGGCGCGTTGGGCAAAGCGCGTGCGGTTTTCCCTTTCCCGCGCCACGTCGAGATCCCAGCTTCGGTGCAACGCGGCGACTTCGGGGATTTCCAAGCCGAGTTCCATCTGGGGGATGGCTTCATCCAGAGTGCGACCACGGAAAAACAGTGCCTTCAGGACGGCCTGCGTCACCGTCTCGCTTTCTTCGGGGACGGGGACGTGTGTGCCGAGCGCCTGATGTATCTCACGCGCTTTGTTTAGCAGGACGCGAATTACCACGCCGTCCACTGGATTGTCGGGGCTGAAATAACGGATGGTTTTGACAACCTTGGATAAGGTCTGGCCGAAACGATCCACGCGGCCTTCGCGCTGCTCCAACCGGTTGGGATTCCACGGCAGGTCGTAATGCAGCGCGGCGTTGAAAGCGTTTTGTAAATTGATGCCTTCGCTCAAGCAATCGGTGGCGACCAGCACACGGCGTTTTTCCTGCGTGAGTTCGGCGACTTTGGCGCGGCGCTCGTCGTCGCTCAACATCCCGGTGATGGACGCGACGCGGACATCGGCAAACTCGCGGCACAAGGCGCGCTGCAAGCCCTCGGCAACATAATCGGCGGTGGCGATGTAGCGACACCAGACGATGGGATAAAAGCCTTCGCGGAGAAGTCCGGCAACCAGGTTAGCGCAACCGGCGAGCTTGGTATCGTCCGGCGTGAGGGCAATGGACGCGGCGAGACGCGAAAGGTCGCGGAGTTTGCGACGTTCGCTCTCCGGCAAGGTTTGCTCCGCCGATTCGACCGGCGGCGTGGGCTGGCTGTCGTCGGTCGGCTCGTTGGACGATTCAAAAATATTCTGGCTGAAATCCACTTCATCTTCCGACTGCGGCAATGCGCCGTCGCGACGCTCCAGTGCGGCGATGGCCGCCGCCGGGCTGGACATGACGCAGCGCAACAGTGCGAGCGCGGCCCAGTAGCGCACGCGCTGCTGGCGTTTGTCCAGCGACTGGCCGGTGCGGACGAGTTCGGTGCAAAACTCGTAGGTTTTTTTGAAGAGGTTGTCGTAGGCGTCAGAAAGGCGGTAATGCTCGTCGGATGGGACGCGCTTGGGGAAACAACTTTCGGCTTCCCAATCCTTTTCGATGTCCTTGCGTGTGCGTTGGACGAAGTGGCGGGCGAGTTCGATGCGCTGCGGCTCGGTGAGCGCGGTGATTTCGTATTTGGCAAATTCAGGCCGGAGCAACGCAAGCAAGGAGCGGAACGCTTCGGGAATGCCGCTGTGCGGTGTGGCCGTTAAAAAAACCATGTGGCGAGTGGGCGAGTCCGCGAGGTCTTTCAAGAGTTCGTGGCGCTGATGCTGATTGCTGTTTATGCCGGCGGCTGACGCTGCGCCGTGCGCCTCGTCCACGATCAAGAAGTCCGGACAATGCTGGATGAAATTGTCGCGTTTCCGGTCGCCCTTCACGAAATCAATGCTGACGACCTGGAACGGGTAGTAGCTGAAGATGCTGCCCGCGCCGGCGGGGATGCACCGTTCAAGCTGGCTGACCGTGCCGGAACGGATGATTACGGCGTCGAGATTGAATTTTTCGTTGAGTTCCTTTTGCCATTGCTCGCAAAGATAGGGGGGACAGAGGACGCAGAGGCTTTTGATTTCTCCGCGATCCAACATTTCGCGCACGATGAGCAGCCCCTCGATGGTTTTGCCGACGCCAACGTCGTCAGCGATGAGCATCCGAATCGTGTCGAGGCGCAAGGCCATGAGCAACGGCACGAATTGGTAGGTGCGCGGGCGGATGGACACGCGCCCGAGCGAGCGGAGTGGCGTCGCGCCTTCGCGCAACGTGAGTCGCGCCGCCTGCCAGAGCAGGTGCGCGCCCGCGACGTTGGACAGGTCGGCGGATGTTGGCGGGGGGAATTTTGCCGAATTAACGCGTTCTTCGGGGAACGAGTAGCCAATCAAATCGGTCAGTCCCTTATGGATTGCAACCACCTCGTCGGTCGCGCCGGTCAACGGCCGCAGCAACAATAGATTTTCCTGGTCGCTCGGCAGGAGCACCCATTCGCGACTGCGGCATTTGACGATTGAGCCGGGGGTCATGGTGTGTCGGCGTTGGCCCAGAGGTTGGCTTCAATGCCGAAAGTGGAGCAGTTTGATTTATTCTGACTGTTTCCCATAAGCCATGCGGATTGGGGAACATCGTAAGCCGCAGAAGATTTTAGACAATCGAAAACAGATACCGCTTCCGTGTCAGCCAATCAGACTATTTCTGTCGTGATGATTTCTCCGGGCGCAGAATCTAGAGGCAAAACTCCCGGAGCCGGGCGGCGGGTGCAATGTGGAGCGGAGCCGGATGAGGCGAGCAATACATTGACGCGACGACCGGCGACACATAATCACGCCTCTGATTCACGCGCACGGCCTCACGCGACTGCGGACTGTCTGCGGATGGTTCGCGCTCGTTGCCGTTGCCTGTTCACGGACTGTCCGAGTCCGTGCCAGATCGCGGACGTGGCGTGTTCGTGGACGCGCCCAATTGCGCGGACTGCACACGGACAATCTACGGACGTGGCAGCGGTCCCGGACTGGACACGGATAAATCACAGACTTCTGCAACTGCAGACTGTGCATGAACACAGCCAATCCATGTTCGCGTCTTGTGCGTGGCGTGTCCACGGTCGCGGACTGCCCGTGCCCTTGTCCGCGACTGCGGAAAATGGAGCGGCTCTGGGCGCGGCTTCTGCGCGCACTCCAAGTCCTAATGAAAATTAGGGGTAACGCGTATGGCAGATTAAGCAGCTTCCAGACGAGTTAATGCTCCAATGTCGCAGCCGGATTGCTGCTGAATGTCGGCGGCGGCGCACGATAAATTTAGTGTCCCAAAGACACCTTTTCCGCGCCGTCTTCTGGCAAAGTGATAGCTGTGAACATGTCTGGCGAAATTATTTTTGCATGAGCAGTGAGGCAAAAGATTCTGTGAGTGTCACCGGATGCTGCCCCCCAGCTTGGACGGGTGGGAGAACGGCAACCGATCCGTTCAGGGCCGCGCTGCGCAAATTTTATCCGAGCGTGATGGTGATTTGCCGGGATGGGTTCGGGGCACCGCACACCATCGCTTTCGCCGGTTCACGTAAAGTTTCACCGAGACTGAACCATGCTCGTCACAACAATTGAACTGCTCAGGGCTGGGTTGAGGGCTGATCCGACAATCACGCCTGCAAAGCGTGCCCGACTCGTGGCGATGCTCCGCAACGGCGATGACGAGGCACTGAAACCAGACGCCGCACCGGTAGTTCGCCAGCGTTGTATTCGCCGCGATGAAGCCGCCCGCCTGCTGGCGGTCTCGCTCCGAACGGTGGACAAGTTGGCCGCATCCGGGATTCTGAAAAAATTAAAGCTGCCAGGGAGAACAAGGTCATGTGGCTTCCTCGAAAGTGATGTCTTGGCGCTAATCGCCCAATCTAAACGCTGACGACGCAGGTAATGTTAAAGAGGCCATCAAACAGCCCTTCCCAAAAACAGGCTTCGCTCAAAGCGCGGGACTCCTAAACGAATGACGGTCGCAAATTCCCCCTCCCCCCGGCACCCGGCGGGGACGGGTCGCCGCGAAAATAAGAGAGTCCTCATTTTCAGGACTGTTGGCTGGGGGAAAAATCTTTGTTGCCCGACACTCGCCACAAGGCCGATTGCCGTGCGCAACGCTGCGCTGATCGCGTGTTTTGCGTGTGCTTGGCAAATCCTCCTTTTCGGGCATTGATTGCTTTATGATTGCTTTATGTGCATCGGATTGGAAAGGAACGCAAGAGACGGTAAAAGCACCAAAACGCAGAGATTCAAAAACAGGATACGGATAAAACCTTTGATTTACTTGGATAAAATCCACTTTTCCCTTGCGGAAAAAGGGTGGTGGTAGGTGATGGATTCGAACCATCGAAGGCATAGCCAGCAGATTTACAGTCTGCCCCCGTTGGCCACTTGGGTAACCTACCGACCGTCCCGAACGCGGGATTCAGATTAAGCCAAAGCCTCCGACCGGTCTCAAGCGCAAAGTTCGGACGGAATTACAATTTATACGCCGTATATGCCGGGAGACCGTTTTTCAGGGGGCCATCCGCCAAAAAAAAGAGGCCGGACACTACTCCGGCCTCAATGAGAACTAAGCGCTCAAATCATCGATTCGCAGTTGCGCGACCACGAACTTTTTGTTGGATGCGGCGCCGCAGACCACGCCTTGCTTCACACACGGAACCCTGCGTTTCTGCAACCAACCTTGAACTGAAGATACCAGAGCCCGCCGCCCGGGCCAGTCACCAGTTCTGGTTACACGCCCAAAACGGTGAAAATGAAGGGAAAACCATTGAAACCCGGTCAACCGCGGAGGAATTTGGCCACGGCTTCAGTCCGGGTGCGGACCTGCAGTTTCTCGTAAATGCGGCGGATGTAGGTATGCACGGTTTCGTAACTGATCCCGAGCTTTTCGGAGATTTCCTTGTAAATCAGCCCCTGGCTCAACAGGTCGAGCACCTGTTGCTCCCGTTCGGACAGGTTTTCCGTGGTTTGCACCGAGGCCGCGGATCGTTGAAAGGATTGCACGACCTTGCGCGCGATATGCATCGTCATCGGCGAACCGCCGCTGTGCACGGCCTGAACGGCTTCGAGCAATTCCTTGCTGGAGGTGCGCTTGAGCATGTATCCGCCGGCCCCGGCCGCCAGGGCGTTGAAAATATTTTCCGTGTCCTCATAGACCGTGAGCATCATGATCTGGGTCTCGGGAATGAGTTGCTTCAACTGCCGCACGCATTCGACCCCGTTCATGCCGGGCAGATTGATGTCCATCAACACGACGTTGGGGCGGACCTGGGGCAGGTCTTTCAAGGCGTCCTCGGCGTTGCCATACTGGCTCAGGCAACGGAACCCGTCCGACCGGTCGAGCAGGCGGGCCAGCGTCCCGCGCAGCTTGTCATTGTCCTCGACGATGGAAACGGTGATCGGCATAGGTGATTCTCAGGCGGTTTTTCCGAACGGAACGGTCAGGTGCACCTGCGTTCCACCCTTGGCTCCGGGAGTGATTGAAAATTCCCCGTGAATATCCACCATTCGTTTGCGCATATTGCGTAGTCCGTTTCTTGTTTGGGCTGCCGGGGCATCCAAGCCGCCCGGGCCGCGCCCGTCATCTTCAACGCTGAAGGTAAAGCTGTCCGGCTGTAACCGCAATCGAATCCAGACTTCGGACGCCTGCGCATGTTTGACCACGTTGTTGACGGCTTCTTTGAAGGCGAGGAAGATGTTGTGGCGGACTTCCGGGGGAATGGTAATCGCCGGCAGTTGGATCGGCACATCGGTGCGATAACGCAATCCGGCCAGCGCCAGGTATTCCTGGGCGTATTTGCAGGCATAATTGACCAGGCTTTCCAGGGTGTCGTTGGAAGGGTTGACCGCCCAGACGATTTCGTCCAGGGAACGGGTTGTTTCGAGGGCGGTTTGGGAAATTTGTTGCGCGTGGGAGACAACATCCGCCGGGGAATCCTTGTCGGAGACGGCCATTTCCCCCAGCAGGGACACCTGCGTGAGATTCGCCCCGAGTTGATCGTGCAGGTCGCGGGCAATGCGGGAACGTTCCTTTTCGAGCGCCTCCTGCTGTTCGTGCAACTGCAACTGGCGTCGCAGCTTTTGCGTGGACAGGTAGCGCACCACGGCCGCAATGATTCCCGCCAGACAGAGGCCGGCGGCGGTGCGGAACCACCACGTCTGCCAGAGCCGGGGCTGCACCGTCACCTCGAGCGTCCCGCCGGTTTCATTCCAGACACCGTCTTCGTTGCCGGCAATGACTTGAAAATGATAACTGCCCGGCGGGAGATTGTGATAATAAGCCGCCCGCGCGTCGCCGGCTTCCGTCCAGGCGGCCTCGTGACCCGCCAAGCGATATTTGAATCGGACCGCCCCGGGTGCGGAGAAATTCAAGCCAGTGTAATGGATTTCCAACTGTTCGCGACCGGGAGGAATCGTGATGGACCGGGGCCACAGCGAACTGAAAGGATTGGTTTTTTGTTCCTGTCCATCAACGAGCACGGATTCGATCATGACCAGCGGCGGTTGCCGGTTGGTTTCGATTTCCATCGGGTTCACCGACACCAGACCTTTGGTGGTGGGGAACCACAACCGGCCATCCCGGGCGCGGCAGGCGGCCGGTTGCGAACCGGCCGAACATTCGCGCGTCGGCAACCCGTCGGCTTCGCCGTAAATCCGGCAGGAAATCCGATCCGCTGGTCCCCGGGCAGGATCAGCCAGCGATTTTTTTTGAATGCGCATCAATCCCGCATTGGAGCCGATCCACAGGCAGCCCCGGTCGTCTTCGATGATGAAATCAATGCTGTTGCTGGCGAGGCCATTGTCTGTGGAATAGCGGAGCCACTTTCCCTGGTAAAAGCGGGCCAGGCCGTGACCGGATGTGCCAACCCACAAAGCCCCGTCCTTGTCCAGGTAAAGACAGGAGATATCGTTGCCGGGCAGTCCGTCGGCCGTTGCCGGATAGGGGACGAATTTCCCGGCCGTGAAAAAGTTCAACCCATGATTTTCCGTCCCCACCCAAAGGTTTCCAGCGGCGTCTTCCGCCATGGCACGGACGATGTTGTCCGACAAACCATCGCTCGTGGTGTACATCTTCCAATTTTGCCCATTCCAGCACGCCAAGCCAATCCGGGTGCCCACCCACAATTGTCCGGCATGATCCTTAAACAAGGCAAAAATTCGCTGACCCAGGCGCCTGGCCCCGGGCGCAGGTTGAAATTGATTGGTTTGTAATTGGAACAACCCCTCATCCCAGGTGCCAATCCACACATTTTGGTTATTCACCAGCACGGTCCAGGCATTCTGATACCGGCCCACGTGGAAATCCTGCACGGAATTTGACTGCCAATAGGACGCGCCCGGGGCTCCAAAGGCCACCCACAAACCGTTGGACGCATCCTCGGACACCGATTGAGCGCTCCAAGGATGAAGTTCGCCCGGGAGGCTGAAGACTTTTCTCTTAATCCGGGCCAACCCGTTGCCGTCGGTTCCCACCCAAAGATCCCCCTGCTTGTCCAGGCACAAGGAAACAACATAGTCGGAAGACAATCCCTGTTCTTTGGAAATGTGCCGACAGGTGCCATCCGCCTCATACCAAAAAACACCCGCCCCCAGCGTGCCCACAATCAGATTGCCGTTTTCATCCTCACAGGCGGCTTTGACGATCGCATTGCCCCACGGATACGCCCCCCAATTCTTTTCAAGCTGGCTGGTCCCCCACTTCTCAACCCGCCCGTTGATCAACCGCCAGGTCCCGGCGCGCCTGCCGGCCAGGAGGAAATCAAGCCTTTCCACCCGGAGCAATTGCCCAATCGGAAGCGCCAGCGGATGAAAATTGGAGGACTCAAATGAAATGATTTGTCCCCAGGGTTCCCCGACGCCGTATTCCCCGATCCACATCGGGCCCGACTTTTCGGCGACGATCATCCGGCAAATGGGGGGGGCGCTAAAAATGAGGCTCAATTTTTCCAGCTTTCCATTCTGATAGCGGCCGAGTTGTGCGTCCGCCGTATAAAGCCACACCGCGCCGGTGGCGTCTTCACAGATCGACACCAGCCGGCCTTCCTGTCCGGCGTGCCCGATGTCAAAGCTTCTGATTTTTCCGTCCTGCACCAGCGCCACCCCGGCGGTATCGGTTCCAATCCAAAGGTTTGTGTGACTGTCTTCAAACAGCCGAATAATCCGGTCGCTGTTCAACCCCGGGGTGTTGGTGTTGTGTTGGTCGAAAACGGTGAAATGATTCCCGTCAAAGCGCACCAACCCGTTGAGTGTCCCCAGCCAAAGATATCCATCCCGAGTCTGAATGACCGAAATGATCTCATTGTCGGGCAGGCCGTCCTTGGTGCTCCACTCATCCACAAGGAACGGGGAATCGGACGGGACCGCTGCACCCGCCGTCAGCTCAAAAATGAAGGAACCGACGCAAAGCAGGCGCCAGGCGAATTCCAGCTTCCAACGGTTCATCGGCATAGTTGACGGCCCGGACCATCCGGATCGGATGCAAGGATGTTTGAAAAAGGATACGAACCCAACCCTGAAGATGGAAATTATTTTTCCAAAATTGCTTGCCAAGCCGGCATCAAAGATTAAGTTTGCCTTGCCCAATGAGAACTTGGTGCCTTGGCGGGTGTGGGTGATTTTAATTCGTGTGTGGTCGCCCTCCCCGCCATCTTCTTTGGAGCGCAGGCGGGCGGATGACGCAAGTCCAACCCGGTCGTCTTTCAAAAAAAATCCCACAACCGACCGGTCGTGGGATTAATCCTGAAGAATCGCCACTCAATCACTCACGGTGATTCTGCGCGGCTTGACCCGCTCGGACTTCGGCAGGGCCAGCGTCAACAGGCCCTGTTCCATCTTCGCCGAGATCCTGCCCGTATCAATCGCAGGATCGAGTTCGAACACCCGCCGGTAATCCGCCACGGAACGTTCCCGGAACAACAACTCGCCGTTGACCGCCTCCGCGGCGCGCCGGCCCATGAAGGTGATCTCATTGCCTTCCAGCGTGATTTCCAGGCCGGCCTTGTTCACACCCGGCATTTCCGCTTCGAGAGCGTAGCCGTCCTTGGTTTCAAAGATGTTCACGACCGGCGTCACGAATTCCTGGGGTTCCGTCCGTTCGGCTGCTGCCTTGGGTTCTGCCTGTACAATGGCTTTCATGATTTTTCCTTTCATTTAAGTTGACGGGGCGTGATGAAGACATCCCGCCCCGGCGATTTTTAGTTCACATTCACGTCAATTTGTTTGGGCTTCGCTTCCTCGGTCTTCGGCAGGGTGACGGTCAGAACGCCGTCCTTGTATTGTGCCTTGACCTTGTCTGCTGCGACCGGTGCCGGCAATGTCACCGTGCGCTGGAATTTTCCAAAGAAACGTTCGGTCCGATAAGCCTCGGCTTCCTCATGTTTCTCTTCCGTCTTGCGCTCGCCGGAAATGCTCAGCGCGCCGTCGTGCAACGAAACGTCAATCTCCTCCCGCTTCATGCCCGGGAGTTCGGCGTGGACAATAAAGTTGTCCTTGTCCTCATGTACGTCGAGCGCCGGAGTCCAGCCGCTCAACAGTTGCGAAGTTCGAGCCAGTTCCGTCCAAGGCGATTCAAACAGCCGGTCGAGTTCATCGCGCAAGCTCGAGAGCCGTCCGAAGCTTGGCCAAGCCAAATCAGGCCTTTGATATCGTGTCAGATTCATATAGTTATCCTTTCTTTAATTGTTCAAGAAACATTTAGCTACAAGAATGCCATAATGATTTAATAACTGCACGGCGTTAAATATCAGCATGTTACAAAAACAAAACAAAAATCGCCAGTAGATTTAAGAGTCATATTGGCGCAATAATCGCGTCACTTGTGCCAGAACTGTGTCAATATTTGCTTTATAAATTTTACGGCCATGTGCACTTCACAAGTGCAGGTGTGACAAAATTGGAAAACGTGGCGCAGACTAGCGGTTTTACTTCTTTTTCCGCTTGGTGGGCTTCTTGGCTTTCTCTGGTTTGACGCGAACCACCCGGCGCATTACTTCGTCAAAATCCATTGGCTGATTTTCAGGCTTCTTTTTCACTTTACCTGACAGCATTTTAGCATTTTGATTCGGGCATTAAAGACAAAAAGTCAAAACCCGCACTTGCTCCCAAATCTCAAGTTGAGGATGAGGCAACGGTCTATGCTAAATGCAGGGCAGAAATTTCTGCCGGTTATCCTCCAGTGTTCCAAATTGCAAGCATTGCCGCCGCGCTCGCACAAGGGCGCAGGATGGACGAGAAAAGCTTATCCAGTGCGGCAGACGAGGCTTTCAAATTATGGAGCGAATGCCACGTCTATTTGTTGAAAAAGATTGAAAATCAAACCCGTGCTGTAATGGCTCTGCGGGCGGAAAGAAAATTGCAGGAAAAAATTCCGCAACCCAAAAAATATCCCGTTACCTTTGATGGTTTCTTAAGGTTGATGATCGGAAGCGGGAGCAAGAATCGCCGAAATGAAATTTACGTTGAATACGCAAAGGAAATGATTTGGCGCGGGCATGTCAGCCAAATTCAATATCCACAATCCCAGACCCAGAAATATGCGTCAGCCGTGATGACTAAAGAAGAAGCAGAAAAACTTGCCGAGCCTGCTTCTCCAGAAGAAATCGTATCTGTGTTAGACCACGTCAATCAGAGGATTTACGGAGCCAACCAACGGCAGCTTTACCAAATGGATACCAGCGACTTTCTGATATGGTTTGCAAAATATAAAGCAAACATCCGCGGGAAACGCGCACGCGCTGGAGCGGCTGGTTTGAAAAAGAAACGGCAGAAAAATGGCCAGACCCAGAAAAATTAAATACCCAATCGGTTTGGAAGACAGGCTGCGTTTGGCTTTCCCCAAAAAGCGAATTGAAGATCGGTTCAAATTCTACCGCATGGAAATGAGGGACCATTTAATTCACCAATTACAAAGAAAACCCACCAATGAAGAAATCGAACAGGCGATTATCAAAGAGCGCGAGGACCGGTACGACTACGAAAGAACGCAAAACTTTGTTTTTGTAATGCGCTTGCACCACGGAGCATTCGCCAGAGAACTTAAGCGTAACAAAGCTATTAAAATGGCAAAGGCCAGATGGTCAAAGAAAAATGAAAAAACTTCTTGATTCGATATTTTGCTGGCCATTTTTGCATCAAGCTTTTCAAAACCTGTCCCAAGCACAAAATAATCTGCGCCAAGCATCCCGTAACGTGCGCCAAGCATCCCAGAACCCGCTGTAAGCATCCAACCGCCGTAAAATAAGGCGATTTTCAATTTGCTATATTTCCAGTGCGCCCTCGAAAAGCGCATGACGCCGGAATTGAAATTTGGAGACCGCTGTAGTTCCAAGACACCCCTCGGCGTGGGTATTTTCGAGTTGGAACTGCGGCGGTTTTCGTTTTGTGGTCATCAGTATGAAAAATGTGGCAGCGCATGCATGAGCCGACCTGCGTAGCGTGAAATGAAATACGGCGTGCTGTGGTGGTATCCAGCAAAGAACTCCACAGCACGCCGCGAGGCATGAAACGAGCATTGCGAGCGTGGCGGAATGGCAGACGCGCTAGATTCAGGTCTAGCGCGTCTG
>JBKQOA010000022.1:0-22054 GCA_052145735.1 Limisphaerales bacterium | reverse complement strand
GCAGGCGCCGCACCCGTTGCATTGCTCCAGGTTGGCCGTGAACGAGCCGTCTCTGGCTGCGAACGCCAGTCGTGGCTCAAACGGCAGTTTCAGGGAATAGCCGGCGCCCAGGCGCAGGTTGCTGTCTATTTTATAGCGGCCGTCGGAGATGATTTTTCCCGGATTAAACAAATTAAACGGATCGAAGCACTGCTTGATTTGCCGCATGAGCTGGTAAAGTTCTTCGCCCACCTGCTCCTTGAGATACTCGGTGCGCGCAATGCCGACGCCGTGTTCGCCGCACAGCGTTCCCTTGAACTGCAACACGAGCGCGGCCACTTCGTCGGCAATCTTCCGGTATTTTTTCAAATCCTCCGCGCGGTGCAAATCCAGCACCGGCCGCACGTGCAGCAGTCCCGCCGCGGCGTGGCCGTAATAGGAGGCATTCAATCCGACCCGCCGCATCAGCTTCTGCAGTTCGGCGGCGTAGGCCGGCAGGTCCCGTGGGCGCACCGCCGTGTCTTCGATGAAGGTCACGGGTTTGGCGGCGCCCTTGCAACCGGTCAAAAGCGACAGTCCCGCCTTGCGCAGCGACCGTACGAGTTCGGCTTCGTCCGGTGTTTGCAAAATGCGTTGGCGCAAACCCAATCTGCGTTTTTCCAGCAGCGCCAGCCGCTCGGGAACATCCTCGAAAAATTCGACGATTAAAATCGCCTCGCCCGGCTGGGTGTCGAGTTCGAGCAAATCGCGCGCCGCCTGAAACTCAAGCTGGCCGCGGGTCTGGTCCAACAGCAGACGGTCAATGTGTTCGATCGCCGCCGGTTTCAGATCGAGCAATTCGACCGCCGCCTGCATCGCTTCGGCCACGGACGCAAAGAACAACAATCCCACCCCGCGCTTCTCCGGCAACGGGACGATTTTCAGTTCGGCGGAAATAATCCCCGCCAGCGTGCCTTCGCTGCCGGCGATAATATGAGCCAAATTGCCCGGCTCGCGCATCGCCCGGGCCAGCGCGTATCCCGGCCAGCGTTTCAGGAGACCCGGCGGAAAGCGCTCGGCAATTTGCAGCTCGTTTAGCGAAACCAGGCTTTCCAGCAGGTCGCGCTGTCTCGGCAGCGAGTCTTGGCCAGAACCGACTTTCACCACGCGCCCGTCGCTGGTTAAAACTTCCAGCACGCTGATGTGATCCGCCGTTGTGCCATAAACCGGTGCGTGGGCGCCGGACGAATCGTTGGCAATCATGCCGCCCAGCGTCGCGCGCGAACTGGTCGCCACATCCGGGCCGAAACAAAATTTGTGCGGATGGAGAAAATCGTTCAACTGATCCAGCACCACGCCCGCGCCGACCCGGACGGTTTTGCGTTCCAAGTTCAGGTCGTAGATGAGCCGGTTGTAGCGCGCGAAATCAACGACGAGGCCGTCGCCGATGGCTCCGCCCGAAAGACTCGTTCCCGCGCCGCGCGGAATGACCGATACACCCGCCTGCGCCGCCGCCTGGATGACGGCGCTGGCCTCGTGCGCGCTGCCGGGAAACGCCACGGCCAGCGGCTCGATTTGGTAAACGGACGCATCCGTGGCGTAGAGTTGACGCGTCAAATTGTCAAAAGCGACGTCGCAAACCGCCGCCTTCAACGTGGCCAGTTGTTGATTTGGTGTCATGGATGACCCGGCCCAAAGCTATCGGCGTGACCGCGCGTTGACAATGCCATTAACTCGAATGCCAGTGTAGTATCGGCGCTGTGTGCCGAAGAAATCGAGTTACAGAGTCGACGCCACACTAAAACTTTTGGCCGTTATCTTACGGCTATTCGGGCAAGACACCTTTGCGAGCCGTTTCCAAGGCCGTCCAGAGGCCGGAACGCGTAATCAGCCCGATGGGACAATCCGGCTGCTGATGGGTCACCACCGGCAGGTGGCCGACGTCCCGGGCGGCAAACCGTTTAAGGATGGTGAACAAATCCTCGTCCGGGTAAGCCCGATACACGTCGCTGGACATGATTTCCTTGACCTTGACGCTCTGACGCTGAGCTTCTGGAATCCGATGGGCCGACAGCAGCGTCACCCGGCCAGATAACCTGCGCTGTTCCATCACGGGCAACCCGCTGAGACCGTAATCGCCCATCAAACCAATGGCATCGGCAACGGAGGCGTCGGCGTTGACATAGACCGGCAGGTGAATCATCACGTCGCTGGTCTTGACGCGGCGCAGCACGATCGGTTCGAATTCGTCGGCGTGGAAGGGCGAATCGAGCCGGCTGCGGACCTGCGCCGGGAAAATGGTTTTCTTGCCCGAGAGAATAAAGGCCGTCACGACCGCAAACATGGCGGGCGCCAACAGGCCATAGCCACCGGTCATCTCGGAAATCATGATGATGGTGGAAATCGGCGCTTTGGCGGCGGCGGCGAAAAACGCCACCATGCCCACGATGGCAAAGTTGCCGGGATGCGGATCCAGCGAGGGAAAAAGATAACTCACGGCGTTGCCGAATGCCCCGCCAAACATTCCGCCGGTGACCACGCTCGGACCGAAAGCACCACCGGAATTGCCTGAACCCAGTGTCAGCGACATGCTGAAGATCTCCGCAAAGGCCGCCGCCAACAGCACCAACGGCGGCAGCAGGACGATGTTCCGGTTAATGGCGAATTGCGCCCAGCCGTAACCCGTGCCCACCACAGTCGGAATCGCCAGGCCAATCAGGCCCGTGCAAAACCCGCCGATGGTGGTGGCCAGCCACAGGGGAAAACGCCTGAAAAAACGCTCGATACGGAAATAAACGCCGAACATAATCCGCGCCAGCAGACCGCAACCGACCCCCAACAAGGCATAGAAAACCAAGGACCAGGGATGGGTGAATTGCATCATTTCGGGCGGCGGATTGAAGATCGGCTGAAACCCCGTGACCGAACCCACGATGGTATAACCGACCACCGACGCGATCAGGCCGGGCACCAGCGCCTCGACCTCGAAATCCTCCGTGTAAAAAATTTCCGCGCCGATGATGGCACCCGCCAGCGGTGCCTTGAAGATGGCGGCGATGCCGGCCCCCAAGCCGGCGGCCAGGGCGATGTTGCATTCCCGCGCCGGGAGTTTGAGGGCCTTGGCGATGCTGGCGCCGGTGGCGGCCCCGATTTGCGCGATTGGCCCTTCACGACCGGAGGTCAAACCGCTGCCGATCGTGATGGCGGAAGTAATCAGTTTGAAGATGGAAGTTCGGAATCCTATCTTTTCCCCGGCATGAAATGCCCGGATGGCCGCGTTGGTGCCGATGCCCGCCGTTTCCGGGGCCAGTTTCCAAATCAACAGGCCACCGACCAAACCGGCGGTGCCCGTAACCAACGGCAGCAGCCACGGCCGGGTCATGTTGAAAACATATTCCCCTGAACCGCCTTCAGCGCTTGGCATCGGCGGCGTGTAACCTACAATCGCGCCGAGCACGTAATGCGTGGTCAGATGAATGCACCAAATCAACGCCAAGGCCCCAATCCCCGCGCCAATGCCGATCAAGATGCCGATGAATCCCCACTTGCGGAGAAAGGTTGCGCCCTCTCCGATGTCGGGAATTTCTTTGAACCAAACCCGCTTAAACATACGTTCCGCAAATCAACCGGCGCAAATAGGATCGCTTCTTCCCTAACGCGTTTGGCTCCGGCGCCAAAGGCTTCCGTGATTGGCTTCATGACCGTGATTCACGCGCCGGGATCGGGAATACCCTGCTTGGCCTGCGAAGAAATGCGTATGTTAAAACGATGTCAGCCGTGCCGCGCCTGGTCAAGAAGCAAAACTTTGGCCCAAGTCTTTAAACCAAATGCCGGGCCTGGCGTTTGGGCAGGGCGGGTTTGGCTTTGCGCAACGGGACCACCTTTTCGTCCGCCAGAAAATCCTTCAGGAAACCGGGTTTGTCGTGGCGGCCGCCGCGCCGGTAATCGCGCCACAGTGTTTCGGCCACTGGCTTCGCATCCAGCTTCAGCTCGGTGGTGAGAAATGCAAAGAGCAGTTCCATCAATCGCACCAGCGCGATGCCATCGGTGCGGCCCGTGTGCGCGTGCAGCCATTCGCTGAAATGGAGAAAGGCGTGGAAGGGGGAACTGCTTGTGATTTTGTCCGCAGTTGTCAACTGCGAAGCCACGCGCCGCCTCTCCCCGTCCCTCTCCTCCGTTGGCAACGGAGGAGAGGGTGGCCGGAGGCCCGGAGAGGAGGTGCTCCAGATCAACGGCGTGCTCTCGACGAAGTTGCCGCTGTTGCCGACCAGATCCCAATAGCGGGCGAAGCGGCGCAGCCGTTGCATCGTTGCAAAATCAATCAGCCGGTTCTGCAGAATTTCGTAGGGCGGATGCGGACTGTAAACCATCTGCCATTCGGCGTCGTGCCGGACAATCGGCGTGCCGCGCAGCCGTTTGAGAATGCCCACCTGAATTTCCTGTGGGCCGAGCGCGATGAGCCGGTCGAACCCGGCGGCAAAACTTTCCAGCGTTTCGCCGGGCAGCCCGGCAATCAAGTCGGCGTGGATGTGGACGCCAGTCTGGCTTCGAAGAAAACGGAAATTATCCTCCAGCCGTTCATAATTCTGCCGGCGTTTGATGGCCGCGCCGACCGCCTCGTTGAACGTCTGGACCCCGACCTCGAATTGCAGCGCGCCCGGCGGGAACTTCGCGATGACTTCGCGCAGCGCTTCGGGCAATCGGTCGGGAATCATTTCAAAGTGGAAAAAATGGCCGGGCCGGTAATGCTCCAGATAGAATTCGAGAATGGCTTTGCTGATATCCGCGTTGAGATTGAACGTGCGGTCAACGAACTTGAACTGTTTCACGCCGCGATCCAGCAGCCGCTGCAATTGTTCGAGCAAAGCCGCCAACGGAACCTGCCGCACCGGAATGTCGAGCGATGACAAACAAAACTCGCACGTGAACGGACAGCCGCGCGACGCCTCGACGTAGATGATGCGATGCGCGATGTCGTCGTCGGTGTAGAGGTCGTAGGGCAAAACGATTTGTGAAAAGTCCGGCAGTTCGGCGGGGATGATTTTGGGCAGCGGAGTGCCGAGCACTGCCTCGGCGTGTTGCGGGGATGATTTAGCGTGCCGAGGCGGTGCTCGGCGTTCCAACAACACCCCACACACCTCCGCGAACTTCAAATCGGCTTCGCCGGTGATGACGTGGTCGGCGAGTTGAACGATGGGCTGGTTTTCGGTTTCGTAGCTGACCTCTGGTCCGCCGAGGATGATTTCGATGTCGGGCCGGACGCGTTTGATGGTGGCGACGACCTCGGTGGTGGGTTCGACGTTCCAGATGTAAACGCCGAAGCCGATGATTTTCGGATTGCGCGCCAGCAGCACTTCCGCGATGTCGAGCGGACGTTGATTGATGTCGAACTCTACGAGACAGGCGCCCGGCCGGAGCGGGCCGAGGTTGGCCAGCAGGTAGCGCAGGCCGAACGCGGTGTGGATGTATTTCGCGTTGAGCGTGGTTAAAACGATGTCCGCCACGCTCGACAGTTTAGCAATAAACAATTGTAGCGTCGAGCCTCCGACTCTACAACCTAAATCAGGGCGCGGTGAAGGTCTGGAAAATTTTGGCGAAGGCCCAGGGTTGGGGCGAATTGGAGATGGTGACGCTGTTGGTGCTGGTGATGGTTCTTTTTTTGCGGGGTCGGGCAGCGTCGTCATTGATGGACCAGTAGTGCAGCGAGCAGACCCACGGCGTTTTGTCGGCAAAGGCCTTGAGGATTTTGGCGTCGTCGAGGGTGAAAACTTCGTCCTTGGAGCCGTTTCTGCCGAGGCAGGGGCAGAGGCCGACCTGAATGGCGGGGTCAATCTTCCGGAGTTGGGCGTAGGCGGTATTGGCGGAATCAGCGCCAAGCTGACCTTCGGATTTTCCCTTGTTGATGAATTCCTTGCCGAAATACATGACCATGAGGTTGGCGGAATGGACTTTGACACCTTTGGCTTTAGCGTCGGCGAGGAGTGCCTGTGAGGCTTCGGAAATGCCGTTGGGATCAACAGGAAGAGTGTAGGAGATGATGAGTCCGGGGTTTTTCTTTTGCAGGCTGGCGAGGACGGTGTTGCGGCGTTCGCTGTCCTGTTTGCCCTTGTCGAGATTGTCGCCTTCGACGTCGAAATCCAGCCAGGTGAATTTGTATTGGTCCACGACCTTCTGGTAGGCGGCTTCAAGCTGGGCCGGGTCGTCAATGACGTTGGCGAGTTCTTTCCCAGCCTCGCCGCCGAAAGACATGATGACATCGCCGCCGCGTTTGCGGATGGCATCAATCTGGTCATGATAAAAGTTTTGCCCGATGGGAATACGACCGTCCCACGACGGTTCTTTGTGGTAAACGGCATTTTTGCCGTTGCCATCCTGACGGGCAATGATGAAAGCGAGCGTATAATATTTGAGGCCGAACTGGTCGTCGCAATCGGTAAGTTTGAAATTATCGCCAGCGCCAACATGCAGGTACGGCGCAAAAACCCTGTCCGGCCAGCCGGCGCGGACGCGGTGAGTGATTGCTATCAATGACACGGCAACGAGGGAAATGAATTGTTTGCGCATGACGGTTGCTTTTAATGGGTGTGAGCGAAGAGTATTGGCCATTTTGAGCACGGTCAATTTTCATTCGACCCGGCGCGGATTCGTTGTTAGCCTGCGCCCACTATGACACCCGACGATATTTTGCTGGAAGCAGAGGACAAGATGATCAAGACCGAGCAGGTGGTCGTGAATGAATTCGCCGGCGTGCGCACCGGCAAGGCGTCCGCGGCGCTGGTCGAGAACATCATCGTGGAGGTTTACGACTCGCAGATGCGCATCCGCGAACTGGCCGGCATCACCACGCCGGAACCGCGGCAACTGGTCATCCAGCCGTGGGATGCAACTTCGACGCACCCGATCGAGAAAGCCATCCAAAAGGCGAACCTGGGGCTGAACCCGGCGGTGCAGGGCAAAATCATCCGCATCTCGTTTCCCGAACTGAGCCAGGAACGGCGCCAGGAATTTGTGAAGATCACCAGGAAAATGGCCGAGGACGGGCGCGTGGCCGTCCGTCACGTGCGCCGCGATGCGATGGAACAATTGAAGAAGCACGCGCACGACAGCGGCATCACCGAGGACCAGGAAAAACAGGCCGAAAAAGATTTGCAGAAGCTGACCGATCAATACATCGCCAAAATTGACCAGCACCTGGCCCACAAGGAAAAGGAAATCATGACGGTGTAAACGGAATGGGGTGATGGAGTATTGGAGTGAAGGGAACTGTCTCGTCAACACTCCATTACTCCACCACTCCAGCACCCCGTTCTTCTTCAGCGCGCCGGCGCGTTCGTGGTGGCGGGTTCAAAGCGCACCACTGTTTCATCCGGCCGGGCGTAACCGAGTTTTTCACGCATCAAACGTTCGATGGTTTTGGGATCATTCCGCAACGCTTCAATCTCGGCCTTGAGTTGTTTGGATTTTTCCGTTTCCTTTTCAAGTTCCATTTCCAGCCTCAATTTTTCCCGGCGCATCCGTTCATTTTGCTGGATGAGCGGCAGATAACACATCCCGATGAGCAGCAAAAAGGCGAGGACGACCAGACCGACGACCACTTTCGTCAGTTTGCTCCAGATGCCGAGATCCACGTTCATCACGGCGAGTTAAGCATGCGCGGCGCGCCGGCGAAAGCGGATTTTACCCGCCAAGTTCCTTCCACGTTTTCAATTTGCCGTCCGCGCCGAAGGTCAACCGCAAATATCGGGCCGGCACGTAGGTTTCGGTGCGCATGGGCGTGAGCGGGCCAAAATATGAGCCGGGCGGCGCAAAGTAAGGTTCCGGCGCAACGATGGTTTGGGCGTGATGCGTAAGCCAGTCGGCGACAACGGTGCCGTCGGTCAATTTCGCGGATTTGTCGGGCGGGCCCAGTTCCATGACGGCCTGGTCATAGGTGTAATTCCCGACCCGCGCCGACCAGTCAATTGTTGGCGTCACGCAACCGGCCAATGCCAGCGCCGCCAGCGTTGGCGCAAGCCATTTCCCGCCTGCGCGCGTCGTAAAAAGTGCCGCGTTCATGCCGTCAGACTACACCGGCGCGGTTTGAAAGCAACCGGCGCGCGCCCGTCTGTTTTTTTTGGATTTGGTTGTCAGCACACGGTTTAACCGTTATCACTTCGCACGTATGATTAAGGCGCTGTTCCTGATTTTTCAAACCGGCGCGGCGTGGGAGCGGGTGGTGAAAGCCCGCCGTAATTTGGGATCTCTGCTGGTGCTTTACCTGTTTCCGATGATGTTGATGGTGGCGGTCGTGGACGGTTTTGGTTTGGTGGAATGGGGCGAACCACAGGCAGGCATCTTCCACCGCATCAAAAAATTCACCGCCGGCCAGGTGGTGATTTATGAAACAGCGCATTCGCTGCTGACGCTGCTGGCCATTGTGGTTTGCGCTGTTCTGATAAAAATATTGGGGGAGACTTTTCACGGACGCTACACTTACCAGCAGACGTTCACGCTGGTCATTTATGGATTGAGTCCGATGTTCCTATTGCGGTTATTGGACGCGGTTCCGGCGATTCTTCCGTGGGCCAGCTGGGGCATTGGCATCACGCTTTCCATTGCGGTTCTTTACCAGGGCATCTGGCACGTCATGCAGCCCGCCCCGCCCAACGCCTTCGCGCTGTATTTCATGAGTTCACTGCTGCTGGCCACGGCAACCGGTTTGGAACGATTCGTCACCGCATGGTATTTGGCGGGACGCTTCCAACCCGCTGGAAATTTCATTTCGCACCTTGCTGCGCACCCGCCGTTTTAATCCCATGCCCGCACCCGTCAAAAAAAACCCGCTCAACGCCCCCGGCGAACTGGACGCCGCCGTCAAATCCATGCCCTCGGCCAATCCAAAACCGGATTTGCTGCCGCTGTTCACACGCATTGATGAAGTGACGAAACAACCGCCGCGCGACACCGATCCGGCGCTGCTGCGTTACCTGCGCAAAAAAAGTTGCGAGCAGGCCCGGGTCCATTTGCAGGGCCGCGACGCGGAAAACCGGGCCGGCAACCACCGGCATGTTTGGTTGGAGTTCACGTTTTAGCGTGGCAGGAGCAGTCCCGCTTGGCGGGACTGAACTCCAACAGCAATACGCCCGCTTGCAACCTTCAACCTTCAACCTGTAACTTTTCCCCCATGTTCAACGACACCATCGCAGCCATTGCCACTCCGCTCGGCGAAGGCGGGCTGGCGGTGGTCCGCATTTCCGGACCGCAAACGCTCGCCGTCGCGGACAAAAGTTTTCTGCCGGTCGGGAAAAGTTCGTTGAAGCCGTCCGCCGCGACGACGCACACGATTCATTACGGTAAAATCGTCCGGCAGGGCCGGAGCGTGGACGAAGTGCTGCTCGCCGTCCTGCGCGCGCCGCGCACGTTCACATGTGAAGACACGGTGGAAATCACCTGTCATGGCGGCATTTTGCCCGCCAAGCTCGTGCTCGACACGCTTTTGGAAAACGGCGCGCGCCCGGCCGAACCCGGCGAATTCACCCGCCGCGCCTTTCTCAACGGACGCATTGACCTCGCGCAGGCCGAAGCCGTAGCCGATCTGATTCATTCGCGGACGGAACTCGCGCTCGCCGCCGCCAACGAGCAGCTCGCCGGCAAACTTTCACAGCGCATCAACGAATTGCGCGATGAGATGATGAAGACCCTCGCGCACGTCGAGGCGCACATTGATTTTCCCGACGAAGACATTTCACCCGATACCCAGGAGCAACTGATTAAACGCCTGGAGCATGGCGTCGCGTTCATGGACGAACTGCTGCGCACGGCCAACGAAGGGCAAATTCTCCGGCGTGGCATCCGCGCGGCCATCGTTGGCCGGCCCAATGCGGGCAAATCCAGCCTGCTCAATCAGTTGCTCGGTCATAACCGCGCCATCGTCTCGCCGATTCCCGGCACGACGCGCGATACGATTGAGGAGACGGCCAACATCCGCGGATTGCCGGTCGTGTTCATTGACACGGCGGGCTTGCGCGAGGCGCGCGACGAAATCGAGCAGGAAGGCGTCCGCCGCAGCCACGAATCGCTGGCCCGGGCCGAGTTCATTTTGCACGTGCTCGACGCGAGCGAGCCGCTGACGCCCGCCGATGAAAAGTATTTTGCCGGGTTCGCCGGCAAAAAACGGATCCTGGTTGTAAACAAGATTGATTTGCCGAGGCGCAACGTGCTTCCGGCATCCTGCCGGCAGAGCAATAATTCCAAAGGTCAGTCCTGCCGGCAAGATGCCGGCAGCACGTTGGTAGTTGAAGTCTGCTGCCTGAGCGGGCAGGGGATAGAGGCGCTGAAAGACGCCATCAAGGAACTGGTCTGGTCGGGCGAAATCAAGGCGGAGATGTTGCAGGTGATGATCAACTCACGACATCAGGACGCGCTGTCCCGCGCCCGCGCAGCCACGCAACGGACGCTGGACGTGTTGCGCGCCGGGGAAACACTGGAACTGGCGGCGGGGGAATTGCGCATCGCCGTCAACGCCGTTGGCGAAATCGTCGGCGAAACGGCTACGGAAGACCTGCTCGACTCCATCTTCAGCCAGTTTTGCATTGGGAAATGATTGCGAAGCGTCAGCTCCACTGCTTTCCCATCCTGTCAATGCCGCTGCGCTTCAAATCTTCCGGCGTCATTGCGATGCGGAATTCGACATCGGCCTGAAAAGTCAGGAACCACGGCTCGGCCAGCACCGGGATTTTCGAGGCGTCCGGCAAATCCACGATGAGCACGGCGCCACGCTGGCCGTTGTGCTCCGTGAAATAGGCCGCCTCCGGCTTGATGGTCTCCAAAATCCTGGCCAGTTTCGCGCCCGCCGAACCGTCCTTGACCGCCGCGTTAAAGGTTGGATGGGGAATTTTGACGTTCATTAACATTCGCATGATTAATCCTTTGGTTTAGTATTTATATTGACCTCCGCGCCAAAATAGGTGGGAACGAAGTTGAACGGCAAGCACTAAACGACTACAGAATACCTGCCCGACTCCATCTTCAACCAGTTTTGTATTGGGAAATAGGCAGCGCAAAGCGTAGATTTTTAGGAAAATGAAAGAGAATCGAATATTAATTTCCAAACTTGATTCGGCACGACGACAACTTGAGACAGCCATTAAACTATTCTTTGCTAATGGCGACTTCGTTTCAATTCATGCGCTATCTTATGCTGCTTACACAGCCAATGTCGGTGTTTAAGATTTGGTATCTCGTGCATCACCCTAAATCTTTGGCAAAAGCTGATATCAAAAAGCAGCCGCCGGAATCTGAACTAAAACGTCTTTCGGAGATGGACAAAGGACTGTTTTACGAGGATGTGTCGAAGGCGTTACTGCTGGCTCAAAGAAATATTCTCCAATAAAAATCTCACCACACTTCCACCGGCCCTTTGGGCACGGGGATTTGTTCGTGCCGGCTTGGAATCGGTCCCCGCATGAAGGACGCGACCAGCGGCGGCGGGCGGAAGCGCGGCTGCAATTCGCCGTTGCGGTCGAGAAATTGCTGACGCCAGCGGATGTAATTTTCGAGAACGTCGTGGAATTCGGTCCGGGTGGAAACCTGCACGACACGTTTGTTGAATTCACGGCACGGGCCGAAACGTTTGGCATGCCACGGCGCAATTTTGCGGAACATCCGGCAGCCGTGTTCCTCGCCAAACACTTCAATCATCAAATCCAGATGCCGGCACATCACCCGCACCCGATCGGCAAAGGGGGGTTCGGGTGGGCGTTCACCTTCTGTTGAGGCAGGGCGCGATGTCCCCATCGCGCCGGCATCCTTTTGGTGGGGTGAGGCCACTGACAAGCCGGTCGAAGTTCGACCTCCCAATCGGCTCGCGGGGACGCTCGCCCCACCGTCGGCGGGCAACGGAGTGCCCACCCTACCTAAATAATCCAGCGTGTGCTGGAAAATCCACGGATTGTAAAACGCGCCGCGTCCGATGCTCACGCCCGCGCAGCCGGTTTCGTCGAACATCTTCTTCGCGGCCTCCGGAGTGGTGACATCGCCGTTGCCGATGACGGGAATGTGTTTCACGGCCTGCACGACCGCGCGAATGCCGGCTAGATTCACCGTGCCGCTGAAACCTTGTTGGCGCGTCCGGCCGTGAACAAAAATGGCCGCGACACCGGCGTCTTCGAGCACACGGGCCAAATCCGGGGCGGTCAGGTTTTCATCGTCCCAGCCGAGCCGCATCTTGGCGGTGACGGGAATTTTCACGGCGTTGACCATGCCCCGGACGAGCGCGGCGGTTTTGGTCCCGCCTTGCGGGATCATCATGGCCGAGCCGCCGCCAACGTTGCAGACCTTGCGGACGGGACAACCCATGTTGATGTCCACGGACGCAAAGCCGAGCGATTCGAGTTTGGCCGCCGCATCGCGCATTTCTTCGGGCACAGAGCCGAAGAGTTGCACGGCCAGCGGCGCATCCGCCGGCCGGGTTTCAATCAGCTTTAAGGCATTCCTGTTTTTTTCCAAAAGCGAGCGGGCGTTGACCAGGTCGGTGGTGCAGAGGCCGATGCCGCCGATTTCGCGCACCACGAGGCGGAAGGGCAGGTTGGTGTAACCCGCCAGCGGCGAGAGAAACAGGCTGGATTGAAGCGTCAGCGCACCGATTCGCATTGGCACAATTATAGCTGAATTAGCTCATTGCGAAAGGGGCAATGACATGGTATCATGGCCTACCTAAGTGGGGAAAATGATGTTCGACGAAGATCAAAATAGAAAAAACGGTGACGATCCTAAAAAGCCGCCGGGCGGTTTCAAAGTGCCGTCGGCGACGTGGCTCGCGTGGATTGCCATCCTCGGCAGCATTGGGGCGTTGATGCTGATTCACAACCGCATGGGCGCGCAGAATTCGACGCTGTCGCAGGCCGATTTTTTTCAGAAATATGAGTCGAATCAGATCGCACAGGCGACCATCAATTACAATCTTCAATCGGGAAACCTGATTGAAATTGTCGGCACCTATTACCAGACGGAGAAGGACGGAAGCATTAAGAAAGGAGAAAAAGGCCAGCCCGTTTTGATTCCTTTTACCACGAAGGCCCTGCTCACGGAAAAGATGAAAGACGTATTGTTGCCGCCGGCGGGCAAACTGGAAGTGAGCGAGACCAGCCCGATGTTATTGAACATGATCTGGACCGTGGCGCCGTTTTTACTGATACTGGTTTTGGTTTGGTTTTTCTTCATCCGCCAGATCAAAATGGCCGGCAAGGGCGCATTGAGCTTCGGCAAAAGCAAGGCGCGGATGCTCGCGAAGGAACGGAACAAAACCATGTTCAAGGACGTGGCCGGCATTGAAGAGGCCATTGAGGAAGTTTCCGAACTCGTCGAATTTTTGAAGGACCCGAAAAAATTCCAGCGCCTGGGCGGGCGGATTCCCAAAGGCGTGTTGATGGTCGGGCCGCCCGGCACGGGCAAAACGCTTCTGGCCAAGGCCATCGCGGGCGAAGCGGATGCTTCGTTCTTCAGCATCAGCGGCTCGGACTTCGTCGAAATGTTTGTCGGCGTCGGCGCCAGCCGCGTGCGCGACATGTTTGAGCAGGCGCGCCGCACCACGCCGTGCCTCGTTTTTATTGATGAAATTGACGCCGTCGGGCGCAGCCGCGGCCACGGCCTCGGCGGCGGCAACGACGAACGCGAACAGACGCTCAATGCCCTGCTCGTCGAGATGGACGGTTTCGACACCCAGGAAGGCATCATCATCATTGCCGCCACCAACCGGCCTGACGTGCTCGACCCGGCGCTGCTGCGTCCGGGCCGCTTCGACCGGCAGGTGGTCGTCAACCTGCCCGACGTGCGCGGGCGCGAGGGAATTTTGAAGGTACACGCCAAGAACGTAAAACTTTCACCCGAGGCGGATTTGTCCATCATCGCGCGCGGCACGCCCGGTTATTCCGGCGCGGAACTGGCCAACCTGCTGAACGAGGCCGCCTTGCTCGCCGCCCGCCTGAACAAAAAGTCCGTGGGCATGGAAGAACTGGAGGAGGCGCGCGACAAGGTGCGCTGGGGCCGCGAACGCCGCAGCCTGGCCATGACGGACGAGGAAAAGAAATGCACGGCCTGGCACGAGGCCGGCCACGCGATCGTCAATGTGCTGCTCGAGCATACCCACCCGCTGCACAAGGTCACCATCATCCCGCGCGGACAGTCGCTGGGCTCGACCATGCAACTGCCGGAGAAGGACATTTTAAGCCGCCGCCGGAAGGAGATGCTGGACGACATTGCAGTGACCATGGGCGGACGCATCGCCGAGGAAATGGTGTCCGGCGACATCTCGACCGGTGCGGCCATGGACATTCAGCAGGCGACGGCCATGGCGCGGGCGATGGTCTGCCAGTACGGCATGAGCGACAAGGTCGGCATGGTGCAGTACGGCAACGACGACGAATATATCTTTCTCGGCCGCGAGATGGGCCGCACGAAGGTTTACAGCGAAACCACGGCGCGCGAAATCGACGAGGAAATCAAGCGCATCATTGATGAAGGCTATCACCGGGCGCAGAGCCTCATTCTCAACAATCGCAGCCAGCTGGAGTTGATTGCCAGCGCGCTGCTCGAATACGAAACCCTCGACCGTTTGCAGGTCGAGGAAATCGTTCATACCGGCAAATTCACGCCGCCGCCGCCCAAGCCATCGGGTGGGATTGTTTTGGGCGCGCCCGCCGGCACGCCCCTGCCGGAAGCCCCGATCAAACCCGTGCCGCCGACCCTGCCCGGCTTGGGAACACCGGCGCCGGCGCCGGTTTGAGATCCCGTTTTTTGGGGTCAAAGCGGCTGTCGTCCTCCTTCCCCTGCCCGTTCTCGTCCTCGATTATTCCGCCAGATTCGAGGACGAGAACGAGGGCGAGGAGGATATGTCTTCAGGACGCGCTTTGAGATTTGTGATTCACCGCGTTGGGATCACGTCCAACTACTTTCCTTTTTCCAGCTTGTTCAAGTCCTCGGCCAGAAACTGGGCGACGTCCTTGAACCGGGCGACGTTGTCCGGATTCACGGTCATCAGCGTCTGGTGCGCTTCCAGGCAGGTGCGGGTGATTTCCTCGTGTGAGGCATCGGCCGATTCCGGCGCGCTGATCTGGACGGCGTCGGGCAATTGCAGCGGGCCGGTGATGATTTTGAACAGGTGCAGGGCGCCCAGATTTTCCAGCAACTCGGTGATGCGCGCATTCGGATTGGCCAGTTCAATGCCGCGCTGGTTGGGGTCGGTCGCCGGATTCATTTTCAACCCGAATCCCGCCAGCACGCCCAGGAAAGTGCTGTCCATGAGGATGCATTCCGACAGCTCGATGATGAAATGGTGATAGCCCTTCTGCGCCAGCCCGCTGAGCAGTCCTTTGAAATCGGGACTGAACGAGAAATTGGCGCGACCGGAGATTTTCACGCAGGCGAACTCCTTGCCGACCAGCACCAGCAATTTTGCAGACGTCGTTGACATGTCTTTTTCCTGAGACAAAAAATCCGCTGTTCACGCCGCCGCCGCGGACGGCAGTACAATTTGCACCAGCGCCTCCTGCAACACCAGCGCTTCGTCCAGCCCGCTGGAAACCAGCCGCCGGTTGCAGCGCAGCAGCAGATCCATGGCGCGGACCAGTTCGCCCAGGCTGTATTTTTTCGTGTGCGGCAGCGCCTTGTAAAGCACATACGGATTCAACGTCAGTGGATTGAACCGCCGGTCCGCCGGCAACTGGTCCGCCGGGACGTGTTCCAGCCGCGCCTTGAAGCGGTTGTAATCCATCTCCGGCTTGATCCAGCCTTCGCGCAACATTTCCTTCAGCAACAGCATCGCGCGCACCTTGGCGATCAAACCATACAACAAACCGATCTCGGACCGCTGCGGGTCTTTTTTGACCTCCCACAACTCCTCGTCCAGCCGCCGGAGCAGGCGCGGCAGGTCACGGTCGCCCAGCGCATCGCCCAGCGCAAACGCCCGCGCCGTCTTGTTGCGTGTGCAAACGGCCAGCACGTCGGCGATTTCAAGTTTTTTGCGGCCGCCGGCGTACAAGCACAGTTTTTCGACCTCGCTGTCAAGCTGGCGCGGGTTGGGCCCGACGCCATTGATCAGCTCGCCCAGGGCCTCTTCCGAAATTTCCTTTTCCCGGGCGCGCACGGCCGCGCGCGCCGCAACTTCCGCCCGTTCCGCCCAGTCGCGGTCATCCATCGACCACCCGGAAAAATTTTCGACCGTCCCGAGCTTGTCGAGCGTTTTGAAAAAAGTCTTGCGCTTGTCCACCTTGCCCGCGCTGATGAGCAGCCGGACACCCGCCCATTTGAACGGCTTCAGTTCCTCCGCCAGTTCCGCCAGCATTTCGGTGACCGCCGAGGCGGACGCGGCGCGCTCGTCGCCCAGAAAGTTGCAGTCGCGGAGCCAGACCACCTTGCCGGAGCCAAAAAAGGGGAGGGTCTGCAGCGCCTCGCGCAGCCGGCCCAGGGCGGTCAGCGCCTCGCCGCTGTTGGACACGGTGGCCTCGATGATTTCGTGGTCCATGCCGCCCAGTTCGTCGCTCCACTGCTGGTAGAGTTGTTTGGCGCGTTGTTTGACAGCAAATTCGTCGTCGCCGCAAATGAGGGCCAGCGGAGTTGGGGGCTTGACGGCAGGCATTTTACTCGGCTTCGCTGCCGGTCTCATTGATCCGGTTCAGCACTTCGCTCATGTCCTCCACCTGCTCAAAAAGCTCGGAGGCGACAAAAATCGGTTTTTTTTGCGCGGCGGCAATGGCCAGACAGTCGCTGGGGCGCGCGTCCACTTCGACGATTTTCCGCGCCAGTTCATTTTGCTGCTGCAAAATAAGGCGGGCAAAGTAGGTGGAATTTTTCAAATCGGTGATGATGACGCGTTCGACATTGATGCCGAAGCCCTGGAAAATCCGGTTGATGAGGTCGTGGGTCAGCGGACGCTCCTTCGGCGTCTGGCGCAGGAACATGCCGATGACCGCGCCCATTTGCGGTTCGACGTTGATGACAAAAACCTTCTCATCGTTCCCCACAAACAGCGCGCAACCACTGTTGGCGGGAAGAATACCCCTGATTTGCACCGGTACGACATCGCGCTTCATGGCCTGAATTTAAGCCATGTCAGCCGAAATACAAGCCCGGGTTGGCGAAAATCAGTGTGTCTGGCCGCAACCGCACGGGCTGGCGGCTGCCTTGGACGGCACGTAATTCAGATACGGCCCCAGCCAGCGTTCGACTTCCGGCAAGGTCATGCCTTTGCGGACGTGATAATCAAGGACCTGGTTGCGTCCGAGTTTGCCGACCGCAAAATATTTTGATTCCGGATGCGCAAAATACAGTCCGCTCACGCTGCTGCCCGGCCACATGGCGAAACTTTCCGTCAGCTTGATCCCGGTGTTCTTTTCCACGTCAAGCAACTTCCAGAGAATTCCCTTTTCCGTATGATCGGGACAGGCGGGATAACCCGCCGCCGGGCGGATCCCACGATACTTTTCCGCGATCAAATCGGCGGCGGTCAGTTTCTCAGCCTTGCCATAACCCCATTCCTCGCGAACCTGCTGGTGCAAACCTTCGGCGAAGGCTTCCGCCAGCCGGTCGGCCAGCGCCTCGGCCATGATGGCATTATAGTCGTCGTGGTCGGCCTTGAATTTTTCGACCAGTTCCTTCAGACCATGTCCGCTGGTCACGGCAAACGCCCCAATATAATCATTCGATGTTCGATGTTTCTGGGCAATAAAATCCGCCAGGCACCAGTTCGGCGTGCCGTCTTCTTTTGCGATTTGTTGGCGGAGAAAATGGAACTGGGTGAGGGCTCTTGTCCGCGATTCGTCCGCGTAAAGTTCCACGTCGTCGCCGACGCGGTTCGCCGGGAAGAAGCCATACACCCCGCGCGGCTCGATCAATTTTTCACCGACCATCTTCTGCAGCAGCGTTTGCGCATCGGCGAACAGTTTCCGCGCCTCCTCGCCGTGTTTCTCGTGCTCGAGAATCCTGGGATAAACGCCGCGCAATTCCCAGGTGTGGAAAAAGGGAGTCCAGTCAATGAAAGGGACGATATCCTGCAAATCGATCTGTAGCCACCGATGTGAATCGGCGGATTCGTTGGTTCCGGGTTTCCGCGGATTTACACCCGCGGCTACAACGGAAGATAGCACCCGCACGCCGGTAAATTCGGGTTTCGGCAAATCGTCGTATTTCAATTTCGGCGCGTTGGCGCGGGCCTGTTCCAGCGTGAGGAGTTTCGCGGCCTGCCCCGCATGCTGGGCGCGGACGCGGTCGTATTCTTCGCGGACTTGCGCGGCGAACTTCGGCCGGTGTTCCTTGCTGATCAAATTGCTGACCACGGGCACAGCGCGCGAGGCGTCGAGCACATGCACCACCGGCTGGCCGTACCCGGGAGCAATCTTCACCGCCGTGTGCGCCTTGCTGGTCGTCGCGCCGCCGATGAGCAGCGGCAGTTTCATCCCTTCGCGTTCCATCTCCCGCGCCACGTGGGCCATTTCGTCCAGCGACGGCGTGATCAGCCCGCTCAGGCCGATGATGTCCACGTTCTGCGCGCGCGCGGTCTGCAGGATTTTCTCGCACGACACCATCACGCCGAGGTCAATAACCTCGTAGTTGTTGCAGCCGAGCACGACGCCGACGATGTTTTTGCCGATGTCATGCACGTCGCCCTTGACGGTGGCCATGAGGATCTTGCCGGCGTTCTTGTGCACGCCGCCGGCGGCCTTCTTTTCCACCTCCATGAACGGCAACAGATACGCCACCGCCTTCTTCATCACGCGGGCGGATTTCACCACCTGCGGCAAAAACATTTTTCCGGAACCGAACAAATCACCGACGACGTTCATCCCGGCCATGAGCGGGCCTTCGATGACCAGCAGCGGCTTGCCGTATTTCTGGCGCGCTTCTTCAATGTCGATGTCGATGAAATCAACGACGCCTTTCACGAGCGCGTGGCTGAGGCGCTCCTCGACCGTGCCCTGGCGCCATGCATCCTCGACGACCTCGGCCTTGCCTTTTTGTTTCACGGATTCGGCAAACTTGATGAGGCGCTCGGTGGCGTCGGGACGGCGATTGAGCAAAACATCCTCGACCAGTTCGAGCAGATCCTTCGGGACCTCCTCATAAACGGCCAGCATGCCGGGATTGACGATGCCCATGTCGAGACCGGCCTGGATTGCGTGGTAAAGAAATGCGCTGTGCATCGCCTCGCGCACGGCGTTGTTGCCGCGGAAGGAAAACGAAACGTTGCTGATGCCGCCGCTGACCCTGGCCAACGGCAGGTTTTCCTTGATCCACCGGGTCGCGCGGATGAAGTCCACGGCGTAGTTCGCATGTTCTTCCATGCCGGTGCCGACGGTCAGCACGTTGGGATCAAAAATGATGTCCTGAGGCGGGAACCCAACCTGCTGGACCAGCAAATCGTAGGCGCGCCGGCAGACCTCGGTGCGCCGGTCAAACGTGTCCGCCTGGCCGCGTTCGTCGAAGGCCATCACGACCACGGCGGCGCCGTAGCGACGCACGAGTTTCGCCTGGCGCAAAAACTTTTCCTCGCCTTCCTTCAGCGAAATGGAATTGACGATCCCCTTGCCCTGCAAACATTTCAACCCGGTTTCGATGACCTCCCATTTCGACGAGTCCACCATCACCGGCACCTTGCAGATGTCCGGCTCGGAAGCGACGAGTTGCAGAAAGCGCGTCATCGCGGCCACGCCATCAATCATCCCTTCGTCCATGCAGACATCAATCACCTGCGCGCCGTTCTCAACCTGCTGGCGTGCGATGGCCAGCGCCGCCTCGTAATCGCCGGCCTTGATCAGTTGCGCGAACTTGGGCGACCCGGCCACGTTCGTGCGCTCGCCGATGTTCAGGAAATTGGAATCCGGCCGGACGGTCACCGCGTCCAGGCCGCTCAGGCGCAAACAGGGTTCGATGGCCGGGATCTGGCGGGGCGGCAGGCCGCGCACGGCTTCGGCCAGCAACCGGATGTGCGCCGGCGTGGTGCCGCAGCAGCCGCCGACGATGTTGAGCCAACCGTTCTGCGCCCATTCCTTGAGCTGCGGCGCGAGCGATTCCGGGGTTTCGGGAAAACCAGTCGGCAACAGCGGGTTCGGCAGTCCGGCGTTCGGGTGGGCGCTGACGTAAATTGGTGCAAGGCCGGAAAGCTCCTCGATGAGCGGGCGGAGTTCCTTCGGGCCGAGCGCGCAATTCAGGCCGACCGAGAGCAGGGGAACGTGGGAGATCGAATTCCAGAACGCCTCGACCGTCTGGCCGGTCACACCGCGATTGCTGCCCGCCTGGATGAAGGTGACCGAGGCGAGGATGGGGATGCGCTTTTGGTAGGGCGCGTCACTCCGTGCGCGCCGTTCTGCGGCGGGCATGGGATTGCCCGCCCTACCTTCAACAGTTTGGAGTCCGCGTTCTTCCAGGATTTTTTGAATGGCGAAAAAGGCGGCCTTCGCGTTCAGGGTGTCGAAAATCGTTTCCACCAGCAGCACGTCCACGCCGCCGTCGAGCAAACCGTTGATCTGCTCGCCATAAGCTTTCACCAGCTCGTCGTAATTCGTGCCGCGCGCGCCGGGATTGTTTACGTCCGTGGAAATGGATGACGTTTTGGTCGTCGGGCCAATCGCGCCCGCGACGAAACAAATCCGCCCGGGCTGCGCTTTTTCGACCCGGTTCGCCGCGCGGCGCGCGCATTCCACGCCTGCCTTTGACAATTCGTAAGCCAGCGATTCCAGCCCGTAATCCGCCAGCGAGATCGACTGCGAGTTGAACGTGTTGGTTTCGATGATATCCGCGCCCGCCTCGAGATACTGGCGGTGGATGTCCTCAATGATCTGCGGCTGGGTCAGGTTGAGCAGGTCAATGCAGCCCTTGAGGTCCTTGCCGCGCCAATCTTTGAAGCGTTCGCCGCGAAAGTCGGCCTCCGTCAGCCGGCGTTGCTGCACCATCGTCCCCATCGCGCCGTCGAGGACGACGATCCGCTCGCGCAACAGATGCTCGAGCTGTTCGATTTTATCACGCATTGGCTCTAATTGTTTAATGTGCCGCAAAATAAAGGAAAACCCTTTCTAAAGCAAATAAATATATCAATGCATCTTGATTCGATGATATGTAAATATTTAAAACGACTTCGGTAAAGCCGGCGTTTTTCCCTTGAATTCAACCGGGGCTGAAATCAGAAACACGACAGATTGCAAGGTAAAAGATGAAAAAAACAGCCATGAGGAACTCTGGCAATGTCCGACGGTTGGAGCCGACGGTAACCAGTATCTTACGGACTTTCGATTGTTTGGAACCCAAAATTACATGCAAAACACAATTTGCAAAAGAACCACGAGATGCTAGATTCATGTGTCTTAAAATGAGACATCGCTGGCACAAATTGAAGCATGGTTTACTAAAAGTTGGAAATTACAATGAAAACATCGCCGTTCGCCGATACACCTTTATGTTCTCCGTGTGTGCTAATACCTTGCTGGTCGTTTTCCGTTATGTTCCCTGAATACAAGCAAATTCCATGAAAACCATTTTTAAAATAAGCAAGTGGCTGGCGCCTTTTTCGATTTTGGGGAGCATATCTGTCAATGCGGACACGGTGTATTTCAACGATGCGAATCTCGGGCCGAACGATACACTCCAGGTTGGAGATGTTACCATTTCGCAATTTAACGCCAGTGGTCTCGATAATGTCGGCAGCGGCCAACCGGCAACCATGGCAGGAGTCGGTCTAGGCTCCGCCGGGGGGCTGGGAGCGAACGGTGAATGGCTTGCAGAGTATGAGTTCATCCCGGACAACTCTCCCGCTGGTTTTCATTACAACTACAGCTCTGAAGGCGATATTCTTTTGCAGGTTCCCGCCGACGACCAGATTGATTCGGTCACGGTGGTTCCCGTTTTCAGACACTATGACAGCTCAGGCAACCTGCTTCCTGATACATCCGGGTTTGAATTATCGGTGGATTTCAGAAATCTGACCATCCCGTACATGAACTTTTCCGCAAGCGATGTGGGACAGCCAATAACAATTAACCCATCGGGAAATTCCGGCACCTCCACTCTTGAGTTTACCTGGGACACCGATGGTGCGGCTTGGAGCTCATTTTTTTCCCCGGCGCCTGGTTCG
>JBKQOA010000021.1:0-3144 GCA_052145735.1 Limisphaerales bacterium | reverse complement strand
GTTGAGAGTGGATGCTTCCATTGCGGGACGCCGCTGAACGCGACGACTTTCACCAGCCAAAATAAATCGTTCTGCTGCCAGGGTTGTTTGGCCGTTTTTGAATTGCTGACGGAAAACGGGCTGGCTGATTTTTACAGGCTTGGCAAGGCGGCAGGCGTGCGAGCGGACTCGCCGTCAAGCCTGGATGAATTCGGTTACCTCAACGACCCAGCTTTGCGCCGGCGACTGGTGGATTTTGAGGACGAAGGGGAAACGCGCGTCACTTTTCGGGTTCCCTCCGTCCATTGCATTGCCTGTGTCTGGCTGCTGGAAAACCTGTTTCGTCTTAATCCAGGCATCGGCTATTCCCGCGTGAATTTTCCGCGCAAGGAAGTTTTCATCACGTTCGAAGGCTCGCGGATCAAGCTGGGCGAAGTGGTGGCATTGCTGGCCTCTCTGGGCTACATGCCGGAACTGCTCCTGTCCGACCTTAAGGATCATGGGCCGAAAAATCCGGTGTCCAGGCGGCTTTGGATGCAACTGGGCGTGGCCGGGTTCGCGTTCGGCAACATCATGTTGCTGAGCATTTCCTCGTACCTGGGCCTGGACTCCTTCAGCGGGCCGGGATTGAACACTTTATTCGGGTTCATCAGCCTGGCCCTTGTGCTGCCCGCCCTGGCGTACAGCGGAAGCGACTATTGGCGGGCTGCATGGGCCGCTGTGCGCCAGCGGATGCTGACCATTGAGGTGCCGATTGCCCTCGGGATTTCGGCGCTGGCGGCGTGGAGCACGGTGGAAGTCCTTTCCGGCCGGGGGCCGGGCTACTTTGATTCGTTGGCCGGACTTCTGTTTTTTCTGCTTTGCGGAAAGTTGTTTCAGCAAAAAACGTACGACAGGCTGGCGTTTGACCGCGACTACAAATCGTTCTTCCCGCTGTCGATTCTGCGCAGGGGCAAACTGGGCGAAGAGCGGATCGGGCTTTCACAGTTGGTGGTCGGCGACCGGCTGGTGATTCGCAATGGCGAATTGATCCCGTCGGATTCGCGCCTGATTTCCGGCCCGGCGATGATTGATTACAGCTTTGTCACGGGGGAATCGGAGCCGGTGGAGAAGGCAGCGGGCGACCACATTTACGCAGGCGGAAGACAAGTCGGCGGCGCCATCGAAATCGAAACGGTCAAGGACGTGTCGCAAAGTTACCTGACATCGCTCTGGAATCAGGAGACATTCTCCAAAAAAAATCCCGCCGCCCTCAATGCGCTGACGGATCGCTACAGCCGGCGCTTTACTACAATAGTTTTGACTGTGGCCGCTGGGGCGGCGGTCTATTGGTCGTTGCGGGATTCAACGCGGGCCTTGACCTCGTTCGTCTCGGTGTTGATCGTGGCCTGCCCGTGCGCGCTGGCGCTTGCCGCGCCGTTCGCTCTCGGCACGGCGCAGCGCGTGCTCGCCCGGCGGAAGGTTTTCCTCAAGAACCCCTCCGTCATTGAGACGCTGGCGCGGGTGGACACCATTGTCTTCGACAAAACCGGGACGCTCACCGCCTCGGGCGCCGGCGCCGTTGCTTTTTGGGGAACGCCGCTTGGGGCGGACGAAAAATGTTGCATCTTTTCGATGGCACGGCATTCGACCCATCCCCATGCCGCGCGCATCGCTGAATCGATCAAGACGGAGGGTCCCCAGCGGCCATTGCGGAGTTTTGCCGAAATTTCCGGTTGCGGCATCGAGGGTGTCGTGGATGGCCACGAGATTTGGATCGGCTCGGCAGCCTGGTTGCAGTCACGGCACGCGGTTGTTCACTTCCCGCCGGCAGCCTCCGGCAGCACGGTCCACGTGGCGGTCGATGGGAAGTATCGGGGTTGCTATACGCTGTCAAACGCATTGCGCCCGCACGCCGGCGATCTGATTCGCAAACTTTCAGCAGACTACGACCTGGCCCTGCTCAGCGGCGACAATGAAAAAGAGCGCGAATATTTCCTCAAGTTGTTTGGCAGCTCCGGGCATTTGCATTTCAACCAAAGCCCGTTGAACAAGCTGAAATTCGTCCGGCGCCTGCAAGCTCCCGGAAAGACCGTCATGATGGTCGGCGATGGACTCAACGATGCGGGCGCGCTAAAGCAAAGTGACGTGGGAGTGGCTGTCGTCGAGAGCATAGGCGCGTTCTCCCCGGCCTGTGACGTCATCATGTCCGCCAGCATGGTGCCGCGCCTGCATCAGATACTGCGATTTGCCAGGTCTTCGGTGCGGGTGGTGCGGTTGAGCTTTTTGATCTCCGCCATCTACAACGTCATTGGCATTGGCATCGCGGCGCGAGGCATGTTGTCCCCAGTCATCTGCGCCGTCCTGATGCCGCTGAGCTCCGTGACGGTCGTCGCCATTGCCTGCGGCCTCACGACGCGTCTGGGATCCCGGATCGACTTTGAACCAAACCCCGGGGAGGCGGCCAGCTCATGATCGTCATCTTCCTATTAATTCCGTTAAGCATCATCACCGCCGCGGTTTTTCTCGTCGGATTCATTTGGGCCGTGCGCTCGGGGCAGTACGATGATGTCAGCACACCTTCCATGCGCCCCCTCATGGACGACCGCAACAGCAACAAGAAAATCAACACGCGATGAACGCAGAAGCGACCAATATCGAACGTCAACGGCAACAGAATCACCCCGCGGCCGCGGAGACATTCAGTTACGACAACCGAATTGTCCGCGCCTTCGCCATCGCCACGGTGGTTTGGGGCATCGTCGGCATGACTGCCGGATTGCTTTGTGCGGTCCAGCTTTTTTTCCCGGCGGCGAACTTCAACCTGCAATTTGTCACTTTCGGACGGCTGCGGCCCGTCCACACCAACGCCGTGATCTTCGCCTTCGTGGGCAACGGCATGTTCATGGGCATCTATTATTCGCTGCAACGCCTCTGCAAAGCCCGGATGTTTAGCGACAAGCTGAGCTGGGTGAACTTCTGGGGCTGGAACGCGATCATCGTCGCCGCCGCCATCACGCTTCCCCTTGGCTTTACCACGAGCAAAGAATACGCCGAGTTGGAATGGCCGATCAAGATAGCCATTGCCGTGATCTGGGTGGCGTTCACCATCAATCTCCTTGGCACCATCGTTAAACGGCGTGAAAAACATATTTACGTCGCCATCTGGTTCTACATTGCCACGGC
>JBKQOA010000020.1:0-7335 GCA_052145735.1 Limisphaerales bacterium | reverse complement strand
GATTTTCAGTTTTTTGGCGGTTGGACATAGAGAAAAACCTTTGTTTATGAGGCTTCATTGTAGGTCAATAACTTCGTCATGTGAAGTTTATTTGGGAAATCCGGGTTAAGTTGGTTAATTTTTCATGATGCTCGAACGGCGAGCCGCAGCGAAGCGGAGGCGGGTCCGGCGCAAGCGGAAGAGAGAATGAGCATGCCGCATAACCCCACTTGGCATCCAATGCGGGACAACCGTATCAGTTCCGCATTGTGGTTGACATCACCGGCCCGGCGTGGCTGAGCTGCGCGGCATCCGCAGAGTGTTCGCCTTAAATGGCAGCAGCAGCAACGCGCCCACGATAATAATCTTCATCATCGTGGGTTCGGGGACAGGGACATATTCAAAGTTCGGGCCAAAGATTGGCGGGGTGTATGAAATTGTGGGCAAATCGAGTGAACTGTTGCTATCGTATTCGTAACCGTCAAAGGTAATTTCCGGGGCGGCCCCGACCCCACTATCGGCTGTATAGCCTATGGCACCATCGCCAGCGGTGTAAAGGCCGGATACTGCATACTCATTTCCTGCCGTTAACAAGACCGGCACAATTGTTTGGTAAAGGAAACTGCCGGACAGGGTTAAGGAGCTTGTGATCGTTGTGCTGGCGAGCAGCGTTGTGGTTGAGACATTGTACAGACCGACTTCATTCCCCACGCTTGATCCCGGACTAACGTAGCCGAGTGCCGTGACCCAAATTGAGATGGTTGGCGTGAAGAATTCCCCGTCGTTGCCCGTTGGCTCACCTCCGAATGAATTAAGAACAGGGGGAGTAAAAGCAATGGTGTCCGCCTTGGCCACGCTCAAGATGCCAGTGAATAAACCCACAGCACATAGGCTTACAGCCAATGAGTTGTAGCGGGTTTTCTTCATATTTCAGCTAGTAGAGCACTCGTAATGCCAAAAGCTTAATCAATCAAAAGCTGAAAAGCGCCTTATGGTAAGTCTTGCAGGGCAGGAATTAAGAGTTTTTGGGACAATCAACCAACCACTACAGCCTTCCCAACTCCGCCGTGGCTGCTTGCTCGTTAGGCCACATCATAATAAAAGCCTAATCGTCCTTTCTTGGTCGTATCAATAATAGCTCCGACAAACTGTTCATCGAAGCCGAATACTCCATCGCATAAAAGAGTAATCCTCTCTGGGGAATTGTGAATACCCCGCACTCGATAATCTACCGGTTGGCTTGTATCGTAGCATCGAAACCCGTCACCAACGACGACTACGCCACTGATGAGCTTAATCTCAAACGATGCGGTGTCCCGCTCTGTGCCTCGACGACTAGCGATGATCTTGAAAACAGCCATAACGTGCCATGTGGCCTAACCAGCCAACCGGAGGAGCAAATCGTTCAGTTCATGGATTTGTGCAGGTTTGCTTACCACGGCGTCCACTGTCGAAGCGATGGTTGCGTCATCCCTCAAAGTTGCACCCCAGGCAGTCAACATGACGGTGGGTGTTTTAGGGGATTCCATCTTGATCGCCCAGGCCACCTCGCACCCATCCATATCCGGCATGCCCAAATCGATTATGACCGCATCGTAAGGCTCGCTTTTCAGGATGGCGGCCAGGAACATTTCTATCCCACGCTTTCCGCCAGAGGCACCCCTCACCCGATGCCCTACATGCGTGAGACAATCTTTCATGATTTCCAGGATCTGCTCATCGTCATCAATGCAAAGGATGTGCAGGGAACGTTTCTGTATGTTTGATGGCAAAGGCGCTTTCATTTTAAACCCGGGGTTTTTGGTTGGTTACACTGATAGCAACAGCTGGCATGGTTCTTTGCTACCCAAGCAATAAAATCATCCATGACACTTTCATAATTTTAATCCCCACATATCTTATTCCGGCATACACCGGACCAACTTGCCGAACCCTGATGTAAATTGACAGCCAACGGCAGAAACGTAATAAACGGGGGACACATTACTGGATTTAAGGGGTGAATTGCCGCCGGAGAGTGGCCAATATCAGACCCCAAATGAGGCTGGAGGGGGAAGGATTGGCAGTAATCGAGAAGGCCGGGCAAATGGGCCAGCCCAACAAATGTGCGTCCACAAGCGTTAGAGCTTGCCTTGCTGGCCGGGTCTGTCGTAGTGGTTCTTGTATTCTTGATATTGAAGCACGGGAGATACATTTAGAATGTTCCGTTTTGCATGAACAAGTTGCCTGAAAAATCGCTGCATCCAGCGCGTGATGGCGCTCTCAGTTTTTCGATAAATCACTGGTTGACGGATGTCACCAGACCGCGTGGCGTCCCTTGTTCCCGGCAAATTTGAAAAAATGGTGGCAAACAAGCTGAGAAAGCTTATCGCAAATGATGGTAAAAATTACACGGCGCTGGCTCCTGGGCGAAAGATCCCCGGGGGTGGGCGGTTGAGTCCGGGCGCGTGGACGGTTTTTTGAACAAACAACGATCAAGCCTATGAACCAAATCCATTCCGCTGTCCTTGTCCTCACGTTGTCTTGCAGTACGGTCCTGGCGCAACTGGATCCGGGTAATCCGCTGTCGGGCCTGGAGAAACTTAAAAGCTTCGAGACCCGGCGCGTGTCGTCCACCGATCCTGACTGGCGCCACGGCAACGGCGACAGCCGGCGGATCAAACCGGGCGGCAGCCTGACGCTGGCGGAACTGGACGGTCCCGGTGAAATCGTCCACTTCTGGTGCACGATTGCGGACCAGGAGCCGAATTATTCCCGGCTGCTGACGCTGCGGATTTATTGGGACGGCGAAACCAACGCCAGTGTGGAATGTCCGATTGGCGATTTCTTTGGGATGGGCATGGGGGTTGACAAACCGTTCACGTCATTACCCGTCCGCGTCAGTTCCGACGGCCGCGGCCGCAATTGTTACTGGCCGATGCCGTTTCGGAAATCGGCCCGGGTCGTCGTTACCAACGAAGGCAGGGAGCCCTGCAACGCGTTCTACTATTACCTCGACTGGCAGAAACTGCCGTCCTTGCCGGAGGACAGCGCGTATTTTCACGCGATGTACCGGCAGGAGTTTCCGTGCGTCATGGGCCAGAATTATCTGATTGCGGACATTTCGGGCCGCGGGCATTACGTGGGCACGGTGCTGAGCGTTTACCTGACGTCGCCGGGCTGGTTTGGCGAGGGAAATGATTTCTTCTACATTGACGGCGAGCCGGAGCCCAGCCTGCGCGGAACGGGAACGGAAGATTATTTTTGCGACGGCTGGGGTTTCCGTGAGCAGTCCGGCCCGTTTTATGGCACACCGCTGTGGCAGGGCTATGACACGGGCGATCGCGGCAGCGCCTACCGCTGGCATATTCCCGACCCGATCACGTTCAAGAAATCGTTGCGGGTGGAAATTCAACACAAGGGCAGCCAGGTTTTCCCGGATGGAACATCCACCGGGTTCATCGAACGCGACGACTTGTTCTCCAGCGTGGCGTTCTGGTACCAGGTCGAACCGCACAAACCCTGGCCGGCTTTGCCGCCCGGGCCGGAGCGATTACCGTTCCACGAACAGATCCTGCTCAAAGGCCACACCACTTTGGCCACGGCAAAGCATTCGGACGATCCGATTGAAGTGCAGTCTTTGGACGGGGTAACCGATGGCAAACAATTATGGTTCCACCCGGCCAACGACAAGGGATGGGTGGAAGTATCGTTCGAGAGCCATACCAACCAAGCGGCCGAACTGACGGTCAAGATGGTGCGTTCTTACGACTACGGCATTTATCGCGTGTTGCTCGACGGCAGGCAAATCGCCCAGCTTGACCTTTACGATCCGGAAATCGTGCCTGCCGCGGAAAAACTGGGGACACAACAACTGACGGAAGGGACCCATACCTTGCGGTTTGAATGCGCCGGCAAGTCACCCAAATCAGCGGGGTATTATTTGGGATTCGATGCGTTGGTGGTGCGCGTTCCGGTTTACAGCCGTCCGGCAAATGTTGATTTGCGAACGTTACAAAAGCACAAATGATCTGGAACCAATCGAAAGGCGGTTGAGTGCCAACAACCTCATGGCATTTGACCGCCGGCGCCGGTTGGCCGCCTGCGTTCCGCATTCGCGGTTGACCTGCTTGACCCGCGTGGCTCCGGGTCGTCAGGCGGCGACGTTCCAGCCGGATGAAGTTGGAGAAATGATGAAAACAAACCTCAGGCAGTTGTTGATGATCGGGGCCGGCAGCGTGTTGCTGGCTGGCTGTTGCACTGCACACCACGTCGAACGATGGGAATACAAGGTCGTGCCAAGCACCAAGTTTGCTCCGGGCGGGCCGGAAGAATGGCAGAAGAAACAAGAAGCATTGATGAACGACCTGGCCAGGGATGGCTGGGTGTTCGTGAGCCAATCCGACCAGATTCTATATTTCAAGCGACCGGCAAAGTAGCGTGCCGCAGCCTAAGTTTCGACGCAACGGCGGATGCCGCCTTCGAGGGAAACCCTGGCGATGGCCTCCCGCAGATGTTGCAGCCGGAAGGGTTTGCTGACGATGTAATCCACACTGGGTTGCGGGGGCAACATGCCGGCGTGGCCGGTGATCATGATGACCGGCTGGTCCGGCGCATCCGCCTTGATGGCGGCGGCGAGTTGATTGCCATTCATTCCGGGCATGGCAAAGTCGGTGATGACCAGGTCGAACCGATCCGGTGAGAACAGGGCCAGAGCTTTCTCGCTGCTGTTGGTCACCTCCACCTCGTGCCCGTCGAATTTTAACAACATGGTGACGATGTCACCAACGGAAGGCTCATCGTCCACCACCAAAATCCGCAGTTTTAATACATCTACTGCTGTCATTGGACCAGAAAGAAGATTTTATACCCGGCCCTGGCAGTAAATACAATTCATAGTTATTCACAAAGCTATTCACAGGCGGCCGATCACACATGCCATTTGAGAGAGGGGAAAAGGTTCCATTGGTGTTCCGGGTTGGGGAATCCGTGTCAGCCGGCAGTGGGGAATGGGCGGCAAACCGCACTGATTTGGGAAAAGGCCGGCCTGATGCCGGACATTGAACCTCAATGCCGAAGCACTCCTAACTTGCGGCCGTGCGGGGTTGGAAGCTGCGCCAGAGTTTCTGCGGCAGCAGGCCGAGGATGATGATGGCCACCTGGCTGCCGATGAAAAGCATCAGCCACTTGAACGCCGCGTCCATGAATCCGTAGCTGTGCAGGCCGATGCCCAGCATGTTCACGCCGAACCAGGAGAAGCTGGTGACGATGTTGCCGATGACGGCTGAGTAATGCGCGGCAGATTTCTGGTCAGAACTGCAAATCCGACCAAAATCCAAATACTAGCCAATAAACCAAAAGACGCGAATTTGCCGGCAATTCCTAGCCATGGTACGACTTCAAAGATCCCATAAAACCAAGTAACTGCAGCTAAAATCCATGCACAGTTGATTGCCCCTACCAAGACACGGATTAACCTGTGAACAGTATGCTCATTGGTTTTATGATGACTCTTCCAGACTTCCGGCGGCAAAGCTCCATCAGCTAGCAATATCAATTGGCCAAGTACAAAATTCATCAAATACTCTGCTCCAGTATCGGTAAAACCATACGAATGTAACCCGATACCCAACAAATTGACACCGAACCAGGAGAAGCTGGTGACGATGTTGCCGATGACGGCGAGGTTCATGAGGCCGCGTTCGCGCACCAGCCCGCCCCAGCGCGCGTGGAGGATAGTTGCGTTCCAGAGCACGATGAGCAACGCGCCGTTTTCCTTCGGATCCCAACCCCAGAACCGGCCCCAAGATTGATCCGCCCAGATGCCGCCCAGCACAGTGCCGACAAAGCTGAACAAGGTGGCAAAACAGACGATGCCATAGACCATCCGCGCCAGCGATTTAGCGGTTTCCACCTGAAGCGTGGGGGTGAATAATCCGCGCAGGATGTAAATGATGGCGAGGAGGCCGGCAACAAAAGTCGAAGCATACCCGAGCGTGACGGTGACGACGTGGGTGGCGAGCCAGAAATTGTTATCGAGCACGGCGCGCATCATTTCCATCGTGTCGCTCGTGGTGAGCGCGAGGTTATGCGCGATGATTAGTGTGGTGAAGCCGGCGGAGGCCGCGACGACGCAGCCGATGCCATCGCGATAGATTTTCTCTAGGACGATGCCTAGGACGACCGCGGCCCAACCAATGAAGATGGCTGAGGAATAAAGATTGGTCACTGGCGGCCGACCTTCGAGATACATCCGGAACAGGAGGCCAAACGTATGAACAAGCCACGCGAGGATGATGAGATAAAACGCCGAACGCCGGAGCCAGTCGGGAAGGTTGAACCACGAGAACAAGGCCAGCACCAAGGCGAGCACGTAAATGACCGTGGCCTTGTAGAACGGTTCAAGGTTGCTGAAGAAACATTCCTGGCCGGCCTTGCGCACCTGGGGCGCGAAACGGTCGCCGAGCCAGGTTTGGTATCCGGCCACCGCGCGGTTGAAGTCGTCCGGCTGGCCGGCGCGGTAGTCGGTGACCATTGCCGCATAAAATTTTGCCGCCGGATTAAGTTCTCCGCTGCGGGCGGTCTGCATGAGGTTGGTGCCGATGTTCTGCCAGTCGTCGCGGGGCAGGCCGGGGTCCATGGGCGGAATGGTCAGGGGCAGGGCAAAACTGGCGACGGTGTTGTAACCGCCCATGAAACCGAGAAGGGTGTTGAAGGCGTCCTGGTCGAATTTCTGCCCGGCGTCCCGGGCATTCACGGCGGCGATGCCCGGCGCAATGCTCTTCTGGTACGCGTCCAGTTCCGCCGCAAAATCGTCGGTGGCCGGCGGCTTGAGGCTGACTTCGAGCCGCTGATAGAGGTTCATGACCTCGTAGAGTTTCATCAATTGCGACTCGAAAACGGTGCGTTTGGCGGAATCAATGGGCCCGATGCGGTTGACCTGTTTTTCGATTTCGTCCATCCGGGGCCGGAGCTGGTTGAAGGAATAATATTTCTGCCCGTCGGGCAGTTTGAGCAGTTCGGTGACTTCGTTGTTGTCGATGCGGAAGACCTTCCGGTCGTCGGCCGATTCGGGTTTCATCATCACCTCGAGCAGCCAGTCCATGGCGGAGAGCGTCCGGGCCTTGCCGCCCTCCGACTCGTAAACCGACTGTTTGGTGCGGATCTGGAGCAGGGAATTGCGGGCGACGGAATCGAACGGCTGGAAGCGGCCGTTCATGAGCACCGGCAAATGGCCGAAGGCGCGCGTGTCAAAGCCGGTTTGCGACGGCTGATGCAGCCCGGAAAGGACCCAGCCCGCCATCACCACGACCAGAATGAGGGGAATCCATTTTTTCATGGTTGTTTGTTCTCCTTCCTGGGAGCGCCGGCGTCCCG
>JBKQOA010000019.1:0-75884 GCA_052145735.1 Limisphaerales bacterium | reverse complement strand
CCGAATTGGGGACTTGCCAACTACCTCATTACCACCAACGGCCCGACCGAAAGTGTCACCGTCAATCCATTGCCGTCGCGGAATTTATTCTTCCGGCTCATTTCGCAATAGCGTGGGGCAGGGACGGTGTGCAAAGCCAGCCGTCATGTGCTTTTCACAAATAAAGTTCGCAAGCCGTTGCGAATCAACGATGGAAATGGGGCATATAGATGAGGGTTCGATTCCCTTCACCCGCTCCATTTATAATCAAGGAGTTATGAATGTGTGCAGTAAAAGTGCAGTAAGTTTAGCCCCTTCAAATTTCTTTTCTTTCCATCCCGTAACCGTTGATTTCACGCTGCCCGCAAGATTCGTTCAGCGCGCGGCGGCAGGGCAACAGTCTCCACAGCGGGCAAATGCGTGTGAACTCGACCTACCGTTCCTTTTTAACTTTGCCACACAAGAGCCTCAGCGTTACGCTACTTATACCCGTTGTCCTCTCCTGAGCGCTGCGGTGGCCGGCGATCTGTCCGTGGCCACCGAATACCTCCATAACTCGGTCTTTCTGTATCACGCCGATGCCATCGCTCGCCTGAAGGTCGAGTGGCAGAGAAGTCACTGCGCCGGCGCTGGATGATTGGGAAAAGAAATTTCATAACCCTAGGCCGAAAACCAGATGTGGCCGCTCAGACGTATACGTTGTTCTTCGCCGTAATCCCTGATCTCACACAGCGGAAGTTGCGAGTGTTGTGATTCAGCGCCAGGGTGTTCGGGGTTTGTCTTTGTGAAAGGCCAGCATCGAATATCCAGGAGAGGCAGGCAGAACTGGTTTGTAACGACGGGCTCGTTTTGGTAATGGCTTTGGATATGATGTCTGTCGTGAGCAGCGAATCTTCATCCAGTGATACGCCGCGAAGTTTTCCCAACACCCGCTGGTCGGTGGTCCTGGCCGCGCAGCAATCATCGCCCGAGTCGGCGGCGGCTTTGGAAGTCCTCTGCCACGCCTACTGGTATCCACTCTACGCCTACGTTCGCCGCTGCGGTCAATCCCCGCAGGATGCGGAGGATTTGACGCAGGAGTTTTTCTGCCGCCTGCTGGAAAAACACTGGTTCGAGGACGCCGACCGCGAGAAGGGCAAGCTGCGGACATTCCTCATCGTCGCGCTGAAACATTTCATGAGCAAGGAATGGCGTCGCGCTTCCGCGCAGAGACGTGGCGGTGGAACGGCACCCGCGCAGTTCGACACGGCGTTCGCCGAAAGCCGGTTTGCGGCGGACAGCCATGCGCTTGCTCCGGATGAGACGTTCGACCGGCAATGGGCGCTGACGCTGCTCGATTTGACCGTGAACCGTCTGCGCGATGAATTCGCCGCCGCCGGCAAACCGGGCGATTTTGAAGCGTTGAAGAACTGTCTGCTGGCCGAGCGCGGCGCGATTGATTACGCGTTGGTCGCAAGGCAACTGGGCGTGAACGAAGGTGCGGCGCGCGTGGCCGTGCATCGGCTGCGGAAACGCTTCCGCGAGATTTATCGCGAGGAAATTTCCCGGACGCTGGCCGACGGCGCGGATGTGGACGCAGAGTTGCGCCATCTCGCCGCCGCGTTGGCCCGGCAATGAGCGAACGTTGGCGTGAAAACATTTCTGTTCATATTTTTGGCTGTGTCAGGTGCGACCTGTCTGGTGCTGTGCATCGCTGAATTTGTCCTTCGGCATCCGATTGCAATTCCAATTCCATCGGTCTATTGGCCTCTGGCGAAGCTCGGTTTCTCCCGAAATCGCAAAGTCCGAAGGGTGTTTCGCTTGACGTTCTCAGATATTTATCGAAAACGGTTTTGGAATCCTCTGATGAACACCTGGCTGAAGCAAAGGGGCTTTGACCGCCAGCGGCATCTTTCCACGGCAAACATCCATGCGGCCTGTTCGGCTTTGGTGCTGGCTCTGATGGCGTTGTTTGTTCAATCCGCAAACGAATTGGCGGCGTTGCCTCCCCCATTCCCCGGCAGGACTCAAGCATGGCACAACTGTTTTGTCCAAACTGCGGTTTTTGGTGGCTTTGAGCTCATTTTTAACGCGCCGGCCATCGTTTTGGCGCGATATCTGTATCTCCTCACGTGCCGCCGCCGTGAAGCGGAATTGCGGTTGAGGAGCGCCGGTGGACCAAACGCCCAACTCCAGGCACGCGAGACGTTATGTAACAAGCTTCCGCCGACCGGTAAGTATCGGGTATGAATACTGAACCGATGCCGAAATGTCCGCAATGCGGCGCGCCGCTGCCGCCCAACGCGCCCGCCGGCCTTTGCCCGAACTGCCTCATGGCGCTCAACCTCAGGACCGAGACCGCCTTCTCCGGCGAACAAACCGCCGCACAACCGCCGCTGCCTCCCGACCAAATCGCGCCACATTTTCCGCAGCTCGAAATCCTTGAATGTCTCGGGCGCGGCGGCATGGGCGTCGTTTATAAAGCGCGGCAGAAAAGCCTGAACCGCCTGGTCGCGCTCAAGCTGCTCGCCCCGGAGCGCGTGAACGACCCGAAGTTCGCGGAACGCTTCGCCCGCGAGGCGCAGGCGCTCGCCGTGTTGAGCCATCCGAACATCGTCACCATTCACGACTTCGGGCAGGCCGGCGGATTTTACTACCTGCTCATGGAATTTGTGGACGGCACGAACCTGCGCCACCTGCTGCGGGGGCGGAAATTTACGCCGGAGGAGGCGCTGGCCATCGTGCCGCCTTTGTGCGACGCGCTGCAATTCGCCCACGAGCGCGGAATCGTGCATCGCGACATCAAGCCGGAGAACATCCTGCTCGACAAGACCGGGCGCGTGAAAGTCGCCGACTTCGGCATCGCCAGAATGCTCGGCAACGGCCTTGGCGAAAATGGCGGTGAAACCGCCTCGCCGCAAAACGTGACGCAAAGTGTCCTTGGCACGCCGGGATATATCGCGCCCGAGCAACAGTCCGACCCGAAACGCGTGGACAGCCGTGCGGACATCTATTCGCTCGGGGTGGTCTTTTACGAAATGCTCACCGGCGAGTTGCCGGGCAAGAAAATCGAGCCGCCTTCGCACAAGGTTCACATTGACGTGCGCCTGGATGAAATCGTCTTGCGCGCGTTGGAAAAGAAACCTGAACTCCGCTACCAACAAGTCAGCGTGCTCAAGACACAGGTCGAAACGATCGCGGCGACTCCGGCCAGCACCGACGCCGCGGCTGCGGCAGTTGAGGGAAAGGCAACAAGAAAATCGATGATGGTTCATCTGATTGAATTATTTTTCAATACAACCCTCACCTCACCAGCAGCGGTCATCCTCATCAATATTTCCTCGTTGGGGTTCCTGGCCTTCCTCGCTTTTCTGGGCGAGTTGCCGGTTCCGGGCATGCACGCTTTTCACGGATTTTCCGGTTTCGCGGGTTTCTTTGGCCTGATTGGCTTTGCGTTCATCGTCGAGCTGGCGCAGAAAGGCAAACTGAAACCCGTAGCGCGCCAACTGCCGCTGTCCGTCGAGCGCGCGGGGCGAAAGCAACTCTACTGGCCGGGCTTGTTGCAGGTGTGCGGAACACTCGGCCTCGTGGTGATTGGCGTCAACCTGATCATCACGGTGGGTCTGTGGGCGGTGAACGGACCGGCGCGAATCAGCTTCCAGCCCGGCGAACTGGTGCTCTTGCTCGTCTTGATGGTGGCATGCGCTGTCATGCGTTTGGCGGCAATGAACCTCGGTTCCAAAGAGGCGGCCCAGATCGCGGAAGCCCAGATGGCTGAAGTTAACCCGGCTCGAAGGCTCTCCATCGCTTTGCTGGCGATGGCCGTGGCTGCGGTCGGGGCCGCCGGATTGGTCTTCGCCGCTGTTGTTGTGAAAGTCTGGCTACGCCCAACCACGCCGCCCGCCGCTTCAGCAAATTTGCAAATTGCCGCCGGCAGCGTGGCAATCACCGGCGCGAGCGCGGACGGAGACAAAGTCGTCATCGAAGGCAGGGCGACGACTGGGGCGCGGATTGCGTTTTACGCTGACCGGCGGAACAACGGCTGGAGCTGCGGTTTCAATTACCCGGACCAGTTCACCGCCACGCTGGCACAAGACTGGGCAGGGTTAAGCTGCCGCGTGCAGCCCCGACTCGGCAAGCCGGTGCTCACGATGAACGGCGCCACAGCCATCGGCGACGTGAAATTGTCCGACGGGAAACTCGTCTTCCGCGCCGGCCAGCCGCGTCAGGAATCGGACGGCGTTTGGTCAGTGACCATCGGCGAGTTCACGGTCAAGTCCGGCAAGAAAATATCCGTTGGCGTTTTGCTCCTGCCTCCGCGGGCGGAAGATTTGTTGCCGGCGAATATCACGCAGGAAGGCTGGCAGCTCTGGCAGGCGGGAAAACTCGCCGAAGCCGCGGCGAAATTCCAGCAGGCCGTCCAGCTTGCGCCCAGCGACGCGAACGCCTGGAACGGTCTGGGTTGGGCGCAATTCAATTCCGGTCAGAGCGCGGCGGCGGAAGGCGCGTTTCAGAAAGCCGTCGGCATTCAGCCCGACCTGCCGGGCGCGTTGAACGGACTCGGACAGATCTACCTGTCGGAGCGGAAATATGATGACGCGGAGAAATACTTCCTGCGTGCCGCGCCGCTAGCCGGGGCGGCGTGGTTCGGGTTGGCGCGGCTGTATTTGCTCGAAGGCAAGTTCGACCTGGCGGCGAAGTGGGCGCAGAACATCGTGGATGCCGGCCAGGTTGATGACATTTCCAAGCAAATGCTCGAAGCGGCGAAGGCCAAAAAGCTTGGTGACAACCTGCGCCAGATGATTGAGCCGCCGCAGGCCAGCCAACCCATCCAGGTCACACCTGAAACCGGAGCTGAAAATCCCGCCGCAACGGCCGCCCAGCCATCGCAACTGGAGTTCCGCTGGGTTGCCGCCGAGAGCGACACCAATTCGCCGGCGGAGCTGCTACCCGATCCGAGCAACCGCTCGGGAAATGGCAAATTGCGCGTCTTGAATACCGCAATTTTGAATGATCAGGACGTGGTCGGCGCTGAATTTACCCAAGCGCCGGGGGTCACTGACAAGGTTCTCCTGGTCCATCTGACGGCGCTGGGCGCGCAACGATTTGGCAACGCCACCGCGATGAACGTGGGCCGGAAGCTGACCGTCGTCTGGCACGGTCGAATCCTCTCCGCGCCGCGCATCCAGAGTCCCATTTCGGGCGACAGCCTTCAAATCACCAGCAGGTTCACCGACGCCGAGGCGCAGCAGCTTTTGGATTTGTTGAACCATCGGGCATCCAGCGGTCCATGAACTCATGATGCATTATCCGGTGATCGTCATTTGCGGGGCCATCAGCATGGTGGCTCCGCTGGCCGCTGTATCGTTGACGGCATTCGAGCCACCGACCGGGTCAGTGCTTGCCTGGTATTTTCGTTCTCGTCGGTAAGAGAGCTGGCACCACGGCGCCATTTGCCGTTCCAATGAACACCCTAATCAGAGAATCACCCCCTTGATTATCAACGAAGAAAATCAATTTTGATATACGAACCAGCAGTCGTATCATCACAGTTCAGCAGTACAAACATCACGCGTATGAGGGTTCCAATCCATAATTTCCTTCTTGGGGTGCTCTGTGCCGTTTGGGTTGCACTTGCCGGCTGTGGCAGAAACCCGCCGGCACCCACGTCCAATTCAACGGCGACGAATGTTCCGGTCATCTCCTCCCAACCGCCGCCGGTGGCGGGAGCCATCACCCAGGAAACAAGTGCGGATTGGGGTGTTCTGCTCCATCAAGGAAAATACCGCTTGATTAATAACGTCTGGAACAAGGGCATCGCCAGCGGGGCTTTCCAGCAAAAAGTGTTTTTGGAGACGCTGGACGGAAAGAACGCGTTCGGCTGGCAATGGTCCTGGCCACGCGGCCGGGATGTGATGGCTTATCCCGAAGTGGCCTATGGCGATAAACCATGGGACCCGCCCTCGGGGCTACCGAGCGAATTCCCGTTCCAAGTGAGTTCCAGGAAAATGACGGTGCGTTACAATATCCGGCTCACCGCCACGGGGACATACACCATGGCCTTTACCCTGTGGGGCATTTCCAACACGAATAATCCGAAGGGTTCCATTACGCACGAGATCATGATTTGGACTGCCAATCGAATGGGCACCCCGGCGGGAACCAAACGCGGAACCCTGCTGGTGAGCGGTGTCAACTTCGACGTTTACGTCAATCCTAATCAAGCCGACAATTCGGGAGCGAATAAAAGCCGGTGGACTTACGTGGCCTTCGTGGCGCGGACACCCCTGCTGAAAGGGCAGTTGGATCTTGACGCCATGACTGATTATTTGCTGAAGCAAGGGATCATGGCCAACAACACCTTTTTAACGAGCGTGGAACTGGGCACCGAAATTTCGGGCGGGGAAGGAACCGTGGAGTTTCTTGATTATGCGGTTATGGTGGCAGACTGATCATCATGCGCAAAGATTGCCTACGCCCGCTACGGCACGGAACGGATGCGCCAGAAATTGTTCATGGTTGGGTCCGGCGTGTTGGTGAACAACAGCACACCGAACGAACCGGCGGGATTGGTTGCCTGCGGAATCCAATTGGCCGGTGACAGGGTTGTGAAACGATCCAGCGCGTAATTTGCTCCGGCGTTGCCCACAAAGGCCAAATGCATGTCCCCCGCGTCCAAAAGCTGTCCGGAGATTCGATTGTAAGCAGCCAGAATCTGTTCGTGCCGGTTGGTTGGGTAAAAGTGCCGTCACCCAAGTTACATTTTAGTGAACTGCACCGGTTGTTCCCCCTGTTCTTCAGTGGTCAAGCCATTGCGGCGGAAAGTTTCAATTTTGTCACTTTGAATCATGGGCAATGGCAATAGAATCCAACCATGAGTGCCGCCGATACAGTCAAAGAATTTGCCCGCATTGCCACCACTGCCGGGCTCACCAAAGATGTGATTGGCCTCCTTGGCAAAAAGTCGTCCTTGCTTACCGAGGAGGTAATGCCTTCTCAAGAATTAAGGATTATCTACGATAGACTGCGTCATACTCTTGATTTGATTCCTCTTTCCACTAATGAAAGCCATCCAAGACTTTTTCAAGTGCGTCAGAATATTTTGAAACAAATGGAAGTGTTAACTTCGATGATATTGGAGGCAGCAAAGAAAGAGGTCAAGATCGGTGGCCACAAGGAAAACGAGAAACCCTCCCATGATGGGCTTAATCGATAGGAGCCGCAGATATGTCCTGGAGAACGGATTAACTTTCTAATTTTGGACAGTTGCAGTGCGAGTTTTTACACGTGGGAATTTTTCCTTGGTTTTCACCGTGATTTGGGGTGTGGCAAGAGCAATGAATTCCATCTGACTCCGACATGGCGTTTCGCCGGCGGGAATTTCCGGGGGGCGATAAATTCCATCCGCGCCCAGTATCCGCGCCTTGGCGTTGTCCGCGAGCGTCACGCGAAGGACTTCAGAAATGAGGCGTTCGCAGAGGTTGCCATCCTTGATGGGAAACACGACCTCGATGCGACGGAAGAAATTTCTGGGCATCCAGTCCGCACTCCCAACAAACACTTCCCGCTGTCCTGCATTTTCGAAATGGAAAATCCTGCTGTGCTCCAGAAATCGGTCCACGATGCTGCGCACGACTATGTTTTCACTCAAGCCCGGCACACCCGGACGCAGACAACAGATGCCGCGGACGATGAGATCAACCTTCACCCCGGCCTGCGACGCGGCGTAGAGCGCTTCGATGATTTGCGGTTCCACAAGTGAATTGCACTTGGCAATGATGCGTCCGGGCAGGCCGCGCTTGGCGTTTGCCGCTTCGCGAGCGATGAGTTGCAACAACTTCGCGCGTAAATCAAACGGCGCGACGATGAGTTGTTTCATGCCCTGAAACTGACAGATGCCGGTAAGGAGATTGAACAAATTCGTCGCGTCTTCGCCGAACTCTGCGCGGCAGGTCAGCAGGCCGAGGTCGGTGTAAAGCTTTCCCGTGGCAGGATTGTAATTGCCGGTGCCGAGGTGAACGTAGCGGTGGATCTGGAGGTTCTCGCGCCGGACGACCAGCGCACATTTTGCGTGAATTTTGTATCCGAAAAGGCCATAGACCACGTGAACACCGTTTTCCTCCAGCTTGCGCGCCCATTCGATGTTATTCGCCTCATCGAACCGCGCCCGCAATTCGACGACGGCAGTGACTTGCTTGCCGTTATTCACGGCGTTCATCAGTGCGCTGACGATCCGCTGGTCGCCACCGGTACGATACAGTGTCATCTTGATGGCCAGTACGTCTCGGTCGGTAGCAGCGGTTTCCAGGAACTCAACAACACTGGAAAATTTTTCGTAAGGATGGTGCAGTAAAATGTCGCGCTCACGGATGGCGGCGAACACATCTTGTTTGCCGCGTAGCGCAGCGGCGACCAACGGGAGGAACGGCGGGTCGCGCAGCTCCGGCGAATGATCGCCTTGATAAAGAGCCATGAGCCGGGTTGGATTCATTGGGCCGTTAATCAGATACAAGTCGTCCTCGCTGAGTTGCAAAGTTTTCAGCAGCGCCTCGCGGATTTCAGCAGGACAATCATGGGCGATCTCCAGGCGCACGGCATCGCCGCGACGTCGTTTGTGCAGCTCCTCCTCGACCGCCTTTAGCAAGTTCGGCGTGTCTTCCTCGTCCACGTAAAGCTCACTATTGCGCGTAACGCGTAAAGGCCAATAGCCGAGAATTTTCGTACCGGGAAAAAGGTCTGCCAGAAAATGCCCGACCAGGTGGCCAAGGAACACATACTCGCGGCGGTTACCCTTGTGTGGCAACAGGATGAGGCGCGGTAAAATGGAGGGGCATTGCACAACCGCCAGATGCTTAAGCTGCTCGCCGTTCTTAACTATTTCCAGACGCAATATAATGTTGAGCGACTTGTTGAGCAGTTGCGGGAAAGGATGCGCCGGGTCAATGGCGAGCGGCGTGAGCACAGGACGCACCTGGTTTTGGTAAAAGTCTTTGAGCCACTCGCGGTCCTGGCTTGTGAGTTCGCTGAATTCGAGAATGCGCATCCCATTCCGCGCCAGGGCAGGCCGAAGGTCGTTATGCCAGCAGGCGTATTGGTCGGTGACCATTTTGCGCACCCGGCCCGTGATGGCCTGAAAGATTTCCGTTGGTGTGAGGCCATCCACGCTACGATCGCCCCGGCCACTTTCAATCTGCTGTTTCAACCCCGCTACGCGCACCTCGAAGAACTCGTCGAGATTGGAACTAACGATGGTGAAGAATTTGAGCCGTTCAAGCAGGGGATTTGCGGGGTCAAGCGCCTGGTCAAGCACGCGCTGATTAAATTCCAGCCAGCTCAATTCACGGTTTAGAAAATGCGTTGGCTCAAGTCGGTCAACCATACAAAATCAATTTCTATTGAAAGATGCACAGGTTAGCTGCCGCCTCATCGGATAGAAAGTTACAATTCAATATAATATTTTGCGCCGCTTGGCTGTTGGACCTCGGAATCGACGGCTTGATACTGCGTAATCTCTTAGCCGGAACGATTCAGACCGAGCCGCCGTTTTAACCCTCTGATTTTGCAAGCCCTTGATTTTCAAGGCTGGAAACGCTCCAAATTCAACTGCTATGCAGTTGGATTCATTGGGGGGATTTGTCGACCAATGTCCATCCTGAACAAAGTGGTCGGCAATACAAGAGACGCTTGGCGTGGCGACCGCCCTTCTGGAGGGCGACGGGAAAGCTGACACCGTTATCCATGCCCAAGGCGGATCAACAAAATGGGGGCTTGTCAGTTCAATTCCTGGAGAAATGTCGAAATTCGAATCAGAACTTAGTAGCATTCTCACTGGTCAACTTTTCAGCACGTTAATAACCCATTGAGAACAGGCGCTTTTACTGATCAAAAGCATCGAAAGGGAACGCCATTATTCTCACTTTTATTCTCACTTTGCGATTTTTAAAAATCAGAAAATGAGAAAAACCATTGGTATCATTGGCTCAAACCAAGGTTGGAGCGGGTGAAGGGAATCGAACCCTCATCTCAGGCTTGGGAAGCCCGCATTCTACCACTGAACCACACCCGCCTCCATCGCAAGCAGTCCGGCACCGATACGGACAACCTCTACCAGACCGGGGAGCGGGTGGCAACAGGTTTGCGCGGCGATCAAACCGCGGCCTCGAGCCGGCTGATGGCTTCACGCAATCGGTTTTCAATCAAAGTTTGCCGTTCCGGCGATACCACCTTGCTGCCGTCCAACTCGCGCACGTAAAAACTGTCGATGGCCGCGCCGCGTTCGGTCACAATGCGCGCCCCGGAAATGTCCAGCGCGAGTTCGGCAAACGCCTGCGAAATGGCGTAGAGCAGTCCCAGCCGGTCTTCCGTCTCGATTTCAATGATGGTGCGGGCGTCCGAAGCCTCGTTGTCGAAATGGATCTGCGTCGTCATCCGCTCGCCGGCGTACGCCTGGTAAACCGGGCGCGCCACAACCTGGCGCGCAATGAGCGCGGACAGCTCCACGGTTTCGTCGTTCAGCACCTGGTCGAGCAGGGTGTCGAATTTGCCGTGCTCCTCCCGTGGGGCCAGACTGCCGGTTTTGGCGTCGTTGACGAAAAATTTGTCGAGCACCACACCGTCGGTGCGCGTGAAAATCTGCGCGCTGAGGATGTTCAACCCGACGGCGCTGAACGAGCCGGCGATTTTGCTGAACAGCCCGGCCCGGTCCCAGGTGCAGACCCGGACGAGGTTGTAGCCGCGGTCGGGTTCGTCCTGCCACGCCGTCGCGGGCGACAACACGCGCTCCTCGGCCACCACCTGCCGGTGCATGAAGCGGTGCGCCAGTTCGAGGTCATCCGCAATGTCCCGGGCGGTGTGAATTTCAAAGTAACGCGCTGGCAGCGCGGCGAAATGCGCGTTGAGTTCCTCGTCACCGATGGATTTCGGCGCCAGTTCACGGACCTCCCGCAGCAGCTCCTCGCGTTGCTTCTGGGAGGCGCGGACGAATTCCGTGCCGCCGGTGAGCAACGCCAGCGCGCGCTCGTACAGTTGCCAGAGCAGCAGATCCTTGAAGCTGTTCCAGAGCTTGTCGCTCGTGCCCTGCGAATCGGCGAACGTCAGCAGCGTGAGCAGGTTCAGCCCCTCGGGTGTTTTCATCTGCCGGGCGAAGTTCCGGATGACGGTGGGATCGTCGAGGTCGCGCCGTTGGGACACACTGGCCATGAGCAGATGATGTTCGATGACGGCGTGCAGCGTGTCGGAGGCCGAACCATCCAGCCGCAGCCGTTTGGCGGCGCGCAGGGCCATCTCCGCGCTGACTTCGGCGTGGCGGCCCTGTTTGTGATGTTCCGATTTGCCGACGTCATGCAGCAACAGCGCGAGGTAAAGCAGGCCCGGCCGCTCCAGGCCTTGAAACAGGGGCGCGTAATGTTTGTAGGGTTCCTCCTGCGCCTCCCAGATCCGGTCGAGCTGTTCCAGGCAGACCAGTGTGTGTTCGTCGGCGGCGTATTGGTGATAAAACTCGTGCTGCACCAGGCAGGTGAGCCGGCCGAACTCGGGGATGTATTTGCCGAGCAGGTTCACCTCGTGCATCGCGCGCAGGATGGGCGCGACGCTCCCGCGCCGTTCGAGAATGGTCAGGAACGTTTCGCGCACGTGCTCGTCGTTCAGGAAATCGCGGTCCACGAGCGAAACCTGGTTGCGGATGAGCTGCGCGAGATCGGGGTTTAATTGCAGGCGATGCTGCTGCGCGTGCAGGAATACCCGCATCAAACGGCGGGGCGAGTCCCGGAAAACGCGGTTGGACGCGGCGCGGATTTCCCCGTCCACGAACAAAAACCCGTCCACCGGCTCCACCGTCCGGGTGCGTTTGGGCAGCCAGGCGCGCAACGCCGCCAGCCGTTTCTGCGGCGGCGAGAGCAACGCCATGCGCTGCTCGAGCGTGCGGGTGATGAGCAGGATGTTCCGCATGTGCGTGTAGAGGTCGCGCATGAATTTTTCGATGCGCTGGCTGGGGGAACGGTCGCCGTAGCCGAGCGCATGCGCGATGGCGGGCTGCAGATTTTTCCCCAGCACATCCAGCGGGCGGTCCGCGTGGTAATGCAGCTCCGTCCGCACCCGCAGCAGGAAATCGTAGGCGGCCTCGAGCTGTTTGCGCTCGGCCCCGGTGACAAATTCGCGCTCCTGCAATTCCTTCAGCGAACGGGTGGTGTATTTGAAAAAGGTCATCCAGAGCAGGTTCTGGAAGTCGCGCAGGCCGCCGCAGCCGTTTTTGATGTTCGGTTCCTGCATGCAGGCCGAATTGCCGAACTTGCTCCGCCGCGTCGCCTGGTCTTCCAGCCGCATCGCGATGTATTTTTCCTCGAAACCCACGACGCACCGGCTTACGAGCGCCTTCTGGAATTTGTTGAACAACACTTCGCTGCCGATGATGAGCCGCGCCTCGATGAGTGACGTTTTCGATTGCATGTCGGTGTTGGCCACCTTGACGCAATCCTCGATGCTCCGCACGGCGTGGCCGACCTTCAGGCCGACGTCCCACAACGGATATAGCACGCCGTCAATCAGCTTGGACAGGTACGGCAGCGGCCGGTTCGCCGCGATCTGGCCGTCGTGCAGAAACATGAAGTCAATGTCGCTGTGCGGGTTCAGCTCGGCGCGGCCGTAGCCGCCGATGGCCACCAGCGCGAGCGGCGGAAACTCCTTCTGCGCCTGCGGCGACAGGCTGCTCTTGGCCTCCACCCACAGATGCCGCAACAGCGCGTCGAGGATGGCCGCGCGCGCCTCGCAGATTTCGCGCCCGCCCACACCGGCGCGGTGCTGCAATTTGAGGCGGTGCGTCTCGACCTTGAGAAAGGCCTTGTAACGCGCAAGCTTTTCCGCCGTATCGCTGTTCGGCGGCGACGGCAGACGCACCTCGGCGTCGGCTTCGATTTTTTTGATCAGGTCCTGCACGGGTGGAATGATTGAGTTTCGAGTTTCAAGTTTCAAGTTTTCAGCACAAAAAACTGAAAACCGAAGACTGAAGACCTGACAGGAATCCTTGTCGTGCGGACGGCATTGATTAAACTTTGGCCGCGATGCCGGCCCAACCCGATCCCGATGCCGTCCTGATGCTGCGCGTCAAACGCGGCGACCGGGCGGCGTTCGCCGAACTGGTGAAAAAATACAAGCAGCCGGTGATGAATTTCATCTTCCGCTCGCTGCGCGACGAGACCGAGGCCGAGGACCTGGCGCAAAACGTCTTCCTGCAGGTCTATAAATCCCGCAGCCGCTACCGGCAAACGGCGAAATTTTCCACCTGGCTGTTCACCATTGCGCGCAACCTGTGCCTGAACGAACTCCGCCGCCGTTCGCGGCATCCCGCCGAATCCATCGAAGAAACCCACGCCGAACACGAGGATCAGCCGCGCCAGCAATACGAGGACAAATCGCAGCTGGCGCCGCCGGAAAATCTGTTGCAGGGCGAACTGGCGCAGAAAATCGAGGAGGCGCTGGCGGGGCTGCCGGAAAACCAGCGCAGCGCCATTTTGCTCTGCCGGCAGGACGATTTGAGCTACGAGGAAATCGCCGATGTCCTGAAATGCTCGCTATCGGCCACGAAATCGCTCATCCATCGCGGCCGCGAAACGCTCAAGGAAAAGCTCAAACGCTACCTGAGCACGGGCGATTGGAACGGATGAGAAGCAGACGCCGGCGTAACGAGGCGGAAGCATTGGCCGGCGCCAGGCGTGTTCTCCCGTGGAATTGTTCCGGACAGCCGGAATGAAAGCCGCGGAGCGACGGAAGGCAATAGCCCACGGTTTCAACCGTGGGTTTTACGAACAAAATGAAATGAGTCCCGGAGGGACGGCGGAAAACGGTGTAATAATTTCAACCCCAATTTCTTTCGCCCCGCCGGGGCTTGATTGGTTTTGGGAACGCAAACCCGCAGTTGAAACTGCGGGCTATTGTCTGATACCTCGGTGAGGCTGAAAAATCTTTACCGACTCAATTACGCCTTGAATTGCAACACAGCTTCCACGCAACGGCTGCAAATCGTTGGATGCTCGGAATTCGAGCCAACATCCGTTTCCCAATGCCAGCAGCGCTCGCATTTCTGGCCGTCGGCCTGAAAAACATTAAAATCTATTTCGCCGCTAAATTGTCCTGACACATCTTGTTTAAATGTAAATTGGGAAATATTTAGCAATTCTTTGAACTCATGCTGATATTTTTTAACAATATCAATCGTCGCCTGTGCTGCCACGTTCGGAGCGAAGATGGTGTAAACATGTACATCTAGCGATTTGCCAATCATCTTTTGCTGACGCTTCTCTTCAAGTTTCGGCAACACAGTTTCGCGTAGTCTAAACAATGTCTTCCACGCAATTTGCTCAGAATTGGTCAAATTAAATTCTACATTTTCCAAATTCGCTTCATGAACCGAATTCACCTTTTTCCCCGGCACAAATTCCCACGCTTCATCCGCCGTGAACGCAAGGATCGGTGCGAGCATCTGGCACAGACCGGTTACGAGCCGGTGCAGCGTGGTCTGGGTCGAGCGGCGGCGATGCGAATTGGCCGGGTCGGTGTAAAGCCGGTCCTTGATGACGTCGTGGTAGATCGAGGACAACTCCACAGCCACGAACTGGCTGACTTTTTGATAAACCACATGGAATTCGTAGTCGTCGTAGGCCTTGATGACCTCCTGCTCCAGCTTCGAAAATTCACCGAGAATCCAGCGGTCAAGACCGGTCAGCTTGTCGTCGGGCACGGCGTGCTTTGCCGGATCGAAGTCGTAAAGGTTTGAAAGCTGGTAGCGCAGGGCGTTGCGGATGCCGCGATAGGTCTCGGCGACCTTGGCGATGCGTTCCTCGCTCACGACGATGTCGTTGCGGTAGTCCTGCGACGCCACCCACAGGCGGACGATGTCTGCGCCGTGCTTTTTTATGTATGCTTCGGCGGTCTGTGGTTTTTCATAAATGCCCTGGTCCTGTTTGCTCTTGGAAATTTTTTCACGGTCGGCATCCACCATGAATCCATGCGTGAGCACCTTCCTGAACGGCGCGGCGCCGTTGCCCGCCAGCGACAGCAGCAACGATGATTGGAACCAGCCGCGATGCTGGTCGCTGCCTTCGAGGTAAACGTCGGCCTGCCAGTCCAATGCGGATTGCGGATTGCGGATTGCGGAATGAGAAAGTTCCGCCCGCCGCATCAACACCGAGCGCGAGGACGAACCCGAATCAATCCACACATCGAGCGTGTCGTTGGATTTGGCGACAGGCTCCGCGCCTTTCCAATCCTTGGGTTTTACGAGCGACCAGAGCTCGGCGGCGGTTTTTTCAAACCAGACGTTCGAGCCGTTTTTTTCAATCAAATCGGCGGCGTGGCGGACGATTTGGGCGTCAAGAATCGGTTCACCCTTGGTGTCGTAAAACGCGGGAATCGGCACGCCCCAGGTTCGCTGGCGGGAAATGCACCAGTCCGGGCGGGTCTGCACCGCGCTTTTGATGCGATTGACGCCCCAGTCCGGCACCCATTTCACGCGGTCAATTTCGGCGATCGCTTCCTGACGGAACGTAGCCGCGTTTGTCAAAACGCGGGCGCTGCCGGCGGAAGATTCAGTCCGCGCTTTGACAAGCGCGGCTACGTGGTCGATTTCGATGAACCACTGGTCCATGGCGCGGAAGATGATTGGTGTTTTGCTGCGCCAGCAGTGCGGATAACTGTGGTGATAGTTTTCCTGGTGGAGCAGTGCGTGGCGGACCCGCAATTCGTGCAAGACGGCCTCGTTCGCGTCGCTCTTGCCATGTTTTTCGAGGATGGATTTGCCGACCATCCCGGCGGGCATCTGCTGGTCCACGGGCAAATCATTCGTGTGGGCGAATTTGCCGTCGTCGTCCACCGGCGAGTAAATCGGCAGCCCCACCTTCGAGCCGAGGCCGTAATCTTCCAAGCCATGGCCGGGGGCGATGTGAACGAAGCCCGTGCCGGTGTCGCTGGTGACAAATTCGGCCGGATGGAACTTGCCGGTGCGGCTGCAAAACGGATGCTGAAATTGCAGGGCGGCCAGTTTTTCCGCGGGGAACGGCTGCTCCTTAAAACCGCTCCAGCCGCATTTTTCGGCGACCACGGGCAGCAACCCGCGAAACAAAATATATTTTTCGCCGCCGACTTCGACCTGGACGTATTGGAATTTGTCGTTGTACGCCACAGCCAGATTGGCCGGGAGCGTCCAAGGTGTCGTCGTCCAGATTAGGACAAACGTGCCAGGCTCGCCGACGACCGGAAATTTCACGTAAATGCTCTGGCTGACGTGGTCGTGATATTCCACCTCGGCCTCAGCCAGCGCGGTGCGGCAGGGAATGCTCCAATAAACCGGCTTTTTGCCGCGATACACGAAACCTTTTTCGACGATGTCGGCAAACAGGCGCAGTTCGTCGGCTTCGTATTCCTTGTCCAGGGTGAGATACGGATTGTCCCAATCGCCCAGCACGCCGAGGCGTTTGAACTGGGTCCGCTGGATATCAATGTATTTGCGGGCATAGGCTTCACAGGCCTTGCGGATGGTGGCGGCGTCGGCACTGGTGTCGCCCGCCTTGCGCATTTCCTGCGAGACCTTGAACTCGATGGGCAGACCGTGACAATCCCAGCCGGGGATGTAGGGTGCGTTGAAGCCACGCAGGGATTTGTATTTGATGATGATGTCCTTGAGGATCTTGTTCAGCGCGGTGCCAATATGGACATCGCCGTTGGCAAAGGGCGGGCCATCGTGCAGGACAAATTTTTCCGCGCCGACACGCAGGGCCTGGATTTTTGAGTAAAGGCCGGCCGTTTCCCATTTTTCAAGCCGTTCCGGTTCCCGGGCGACGAGGTCGGCCTTCATGGGAAAGCCGGTTTGCGGCAGGTTGAGCGTATTTTTATAGTCCGTCGCCATTTTAGAAGCGCGAACGGTAACAGCCGCTAAATGCAGTGTCAACGAGGGCCCAAGGCTGAATTTGTTGGAAACGGTCAAAATAGAGAAGAAAAACCGGGTCAAACAGCCAGAGGGTGACCGAGAGACCCGGGGAATTTTTGAATGAGTACAACGTAGGATTACGGAGAACTCCAATCTGGGTTTGTACCAAAACGCAGATCGAAATCAGTTAAAAATCAAAGAACACTGTGCAACCGCCCCCTGTTCCGCCTTGCACTGCGCCAATTAATCATAACTTCTAATTTTTGTCAAACAGCATAGTCAAAGTATTAGATAATATAAAGACGACGGGCCATTTGATTAGACGGCGCGTCCTGACCGTTGATTTCAGGGAGGTTGCGTCAATTAACCGGCCCGGAATGGGGCTGGCGAAAATTCCTGTTTACAGTCCGGGTCCCGGTGTTAAAATCATTTGAGAAGAAATCAAACCAATCCGGGGCAGGCGTATGAAAAAAATCGAGGCCATCATCAAACCGTTCAAACTGGAGGAGGTAAAGTCGGCACTGGCCGCGCTTGGGGTTCAGGGAATGACGGTGGCAGAGGTCAAGGGATTCGGACGTCAAAAGGGGCACACGGAAATATATCGTGGCAGTGAATACACGGTGGATTTTCTTCCCAAGGTAAAAATCGAAGTTGTGCTGGCCGACGAACAGGCCGCATCCGCCGTGGAGGCCATCGCCAAGGCGGCCAAAACCGGCAAGATCGGAGATGGGAAAATTTTTGTGAGCGCCGTCGAGAGTATCGTACGCATTCGAACCGGTGAAACCGGCGAGCAGGCGGTCTGAATCAGGTGTCACGCATCAAAACATGAAGGAAAACAAACAAAACTTTGATTCCGGCCCCTGTGAATAACTCGTGAACAAAAGTTAATATGTTATCCTAGAAACTTTCGGTCCAATGACATAAAACGCTCACGTTGATTGAAGTTGTTTGGGGCGTTTCATCATTTTGACCAGACAAACGGTGGTGTTGTGAATTTTGTTGTTCGTAAGTTGTTGAAAGCAAGCAGTTTGTTTTAAGAATAAAATGAAGCCTTTGGCAAATCGAATCAAACGGGCGGCTGCTTTATCCGGACGATGGCTTGTGGCCAAGGCATCATTGGTGGAAACCGACGACCAACCCCGGGTTGGAAGCCAGGTGAATAAACCGCTTAAATAACGGGCTTTTTGATAAGGTACAAATGCAACTTTCGGCTGAAAAGATTTGGAATTCCGCACGGGAACACCTGCGTTCCAAGCTGAATAACGACACCTACAACATGTGGTTCGCGCCGCTGCGGGCCTGTGCCATTGACGGCACCCATGTCACGCTGGAGGCGGCAAACGAATTTTGCGGAGTGTGGCTCAAGGACAATTACCTCAGTCTCCTGCAGGACGCCTTTGCCACCGCCGCCGGTCGCGAATTGCAGATCAAATTCAAAATCGCCGCGGGTGGCGCGCCGGTCCTCACCGCGCCCCAGCCCGCCCTGGTCAAATCGACCAGAGCGGCCGAACCCGCCCATGAACGTTCGACCAACAGCGAACTGCATTTCAATCCCAAAAACACCTTTGAATCATTCGTGGTGGGCAACAACAACAACTTTGCCTATGCCGCCGCCCTAGCGGTGGCGCAAGCGCCCGGCAAATCCTACAACCCGCTTTTCCTTTACGGCGGGGTCGGCTTGGGCAAAACCCATCTGCTTCATGCCATCGGGCAACACGTCGCCGGCAGCAAGAAAGGCGCGCGGGTGGCCTATGTTTCATCCGAGAAGTTCACCAACGAATACATTGACGCCATTCAGAACAATCTGCTCGTCAAATTCCGCAAGAAATACCGCCAGACCGACGTGTTGCTGATTGACGACATTCAATTTCTCGCCGGCAAGGAACGCATCCAGGAGGAGTTTTTCCACACCTTCAACGCCCTGCACGAGTCGCACAAGCAAATCGTGCTCACCTGCGACCGCCCGGCCAGCGAAATCCAGGGGCTCGAACACCGCCTCGTTTCCCGCTTCGAGTGGGGGCTGGTGACGGACCTGCAGCCGCCGGACGTTGAAATGCGCCTCGCCATTCTCAACAAGAAGGCGCAACTCATGGGCGTAACGTTGCCGGAGGATGTCATGAATTTTCTGGCCAATCGCATCCGCACCAACGTCCGCCGGCTTGAAGGCGCGCTCATCCGCGTGGCTTCCTACGCGTCGCTCACCGGCAAGAAGCTGACCATCGAAGTTGTCGAGGGGCTGCTGCGCGAAATCCTGCACGAGGAAGGCCGCCTGTCCATCAGCATCGAGGTCATCCAGAAAAAGGTGGCCGAGCACTTTGACATCCGCCTGGCGGACATGACCAGCAAGCGCCGGCCGGAAAACATTGCGTTTCCGCGTCAGGTGGCGATGTTTCTCTCCCGTCAGATGACGGAAAGCTCGCTCAACACCATTGGCGAAGCCTTCGGTGGACGTGATCACGGCACGGTGTTGCATGCCTGCCGCCTCGTCAAAGACCGCATGGAGGTGGACGCCAACGTGCGTCAGGTGGTCCATTATCTCGAGAAGCAGTTGATGCGGTAGTTTCAAGTGTTCGCAGTTTTCAGTTGAACAAAAACTTGAAACTTGAAACTTGTCCAATGCCGGTCATTGAAGTCAGCGGTCTGACCAAGACCTTTCGCACTTATAAAAAGCAGCCGGGGTTTGCCGGCGCGATCAAGGGGCTTTTTCACCGCCAGTACGAGCAACTTGTTGCCGTCAACAACGTCAGCTTCAAGATCGAGCCCGGCGAACTCGTCGGTTTTCTCGGCCCGAACGGAGCGGGCAAGACCACCACGCTCAAGATGCTCGCCGGCCTGCTTTATCCCACCGGCGGCTCGGCCCGCGTGCTCGGTTACGTCCCGTGGGAGCGCGCCGACGGCTACCGCCGCCAGTTCGCGCTCGTGCTCGGCCAGAAAAACCAGCTTTGGTGGGACCTGCCCGCGCGTGAATCGCTCGAACTGAACGCAAAAATTTACGGCATCCCCGCCGACCGCTTCGAGCGCACCATCGCCGAGATGAGCGAAATGCTCAGCGTCCGCGACAAGCTCAACATCAGCGTGCGCGAGCTTTCGCTCGGCGAACGCATGAAGATGGAGTTGATCGCCTCGCTGCTGCACCAGCCCAAGGTGTTGTTCCTCGACGAACCGACCATCGGCCTGGATGTCGTTTCCCAGAAGGTGGTCCGCGAATTCATCCGCCGTCACAACGCGGAGCAACAAACCACCATTTTGCTCACCAGCCATTACATGGCCGACATCCAGGCGCTTTGCGACCGCGTCATCATCATTGACCACGGCAAAATCTTCTTCGACGGCAAACTCAGCGAAATCGTGGATCGATTCGCTGATTTCAAATTCGTCACGATTCAGTGTGAAAAGGCGAACGATTACCCGGCGGAAAATCTGGCTCGTTACGGTGAAGTCGTCGAAAAAACTCCCGGCGCCATCACGCTCAAGGTCAAACGCGACCGCGTCATTCCGGCGTGCAAGGCGCTGCTGGACGAACTGCCCGTGAGCGACATTGACATCCAGGAAGTGCCGATTGAGGACGTGATCCGCCAGATTTTTGCCCGATAAAACGGCAGGGACGCCGCGCTGCGGTGTCCGGACAGCGCAGCGCGCAGGCCCTGCCTTGTTATTCCTCCGAAAAAGTGTTTCAATCCGCACGTGGACGCTTTTCTCCAGGCGGCGATTGACGAAGCCCGAAAAGGGCTGGCGGCAGGCGGCATCCCCATCGGTTCGGTGCTGGTGCTGGACGGCAAAATCATCGGGCGCGGCCACAACCAGCGGGTGCAGCGCGGCAGCGTGATTCATCATGCGGAAATGAATTGCCTGGAAAATGCCGGCCGGCTCAAGGCGTCGGTCTATCGACGCTGTGTGCTGTATTCAACGCTTTCGCCGTGTCCGATGTGCAGCGGCGCGATTTTGCTCTATAAAATTCCGCGCGTGGTCGTTGGAGAAAGCAAAACTTTTCAAGGACCGGAGGAATACATCCGTGCGCAAGGCGTGACGGTGGAGGTGCTGCAGGACCCAACCTGCATCGAACTCATGCGCGATTTCATCCAGGCGCGCCCGGAGCTTTGGAACGAAGATATCGGTGAGTGACCGGCTTCGGGTTCAGGCAGCTTCCTGATCCTGTTTGCGCCGCACGATCGGTTTGCTTTCGCCCAGCACCACAGGCCGGGTGATTTTAACGTGAATGATGCTGCCGTTGTCCGGCGCCTCGTACATCAAATCGAGCATCAGTTTTTCAATCAACCCGCGCAAGGCGCGCGCGCCCGTGCCTTTTTTCAGCGCCTGGGTGGCCAGTTCATGCAGGGCATCCGGGGTGAATTCCAGCTCCGCGCCTTCCATGGCCATGAGTTTGGCGTATTGTTTCGTCAGCGCGTTTTTCGGCTCGGTGAGAATGGAGACCAGTTGCGGCTCGGTCAATTCGGCGAGCGTCGTCACGACCGGCAGCCGGCCGACAAATTCGGGAATGAAGCCGAAATTGAGCAGGTCCTCCGGCTCGATGTGCTGCAAAATCTCGTCGCGCGCCGCGCTGGCGCCTTTCTTCGATTCCTCAATCGCGCCAAAACCCATGGTGTGCCGGCCCAGCCGCCGCTGGATGACCTTTTCCACGCCGACGAAGGCCCCGCCGCAGATGAACAAAATGTCCGTGGTGTCCACGCGGATGTATTCCTGCTGCGGATGTTTGCGGCCGCCCTGCGGGGGCACGTTGCAGACCGTGCCTTCCAGGATTTTCAAAAGCGCCTGTTGCACGCCCTCGCCCGAAACGTCGCGCGTGATGGACGGGCCATCGGCCTTGCGCGCGATTTTGTCAATTTCGTCAATATAAACGATGCCGCGCTGGGCGCGCTTCACGTCGTAATCGGCGTTTTGCAACAGCCGCAAAATAATGTTTTCCACGTCCTCACCCACGTAACCGGCCTCGGTCAGGGTGGTCGCGTCGGCGATGGCAAACGGCACGTCGAGGATTTTGGCCAGGGTCCGGGCCAGCAGCGTTTTGCCGGAACCGGTCGGCCCGATCATCAGGATGTTGCTCTTTTCAATTTCGACATCAGCATGCGGTTGGGGTGAAGGCTTGCCGCCTTCGTCATTTTTCGCCGCCGGCTCCGGCTGGATGCGCTTGTAATGATTATGCACCGCCACGGCCAACGTTTTCTTGGCGTGGTCCTGGCCGACGCAATAAAGGTCCAGTTGCCGTTTAATGACCGCCGGCTTGGGCACGGAGAATTTAGGCTGTTTCTTCTGGTCCTGAAGTTGAAATTCGCGGTCGAGGACATTCTTGCACAGGATGATGCAGTTGTCGCAGATGTAAACATCCGGCCCGGCAATGAGTTTGCGCACTTCCGCGTGCGATTTGCCGCAGAAACTGCACATGGTGATGTTATTCGGTCGGGCCACGGAGGATTTACGACAGCATGATGCCGGCCAGAATCAGACTGGGGCCGAAGTTTTCTCCGTCAGGCCCGGGATTTCCTTCCGGGATTGCACGACCTGATCCACCAAGCCGTATTTTTTGGCTTCCTCGGCCGACATGAAATTATCGCGGTCGGTGTCTTTGCCGATGCTTTCGAAGGTTTTGCCGGTGTGCTTGGCGAGGATTTCGTTGATCCGGTCCTTGAGACGCAGAATTTCCTTGGCCTGAATGCTGATGTCGGTGGCCTGGCCCTGCACGCCGCCCCACGGCTGGTGAATCATGATGCGGGCATTGGGCAGCGCGTAACGTTTGCCCTTCGTGCCTGCCGCGAGCAGGACTGCGCCCATGCTGGCCGCCTGCCCGACGCAATAGGTATTCACGTCGCAGGTGAGATATTGCATGGTGTCGTAAATCGCCAATCCCGCCGTGACGCTGCCGCCCGGCGAGTTGATGTAGAGATGGATGTCTTTTTTGGGATCGGACATTTGCAGGAACAAAAGCTGCGCGATGACCACGTTCGAGACCATGTCATCCACGGGCGTGCCGAGGAAAAGGATACGGTCCACGAGCAGGCGCGAGTAAATATCCCAACTGCGCTCGCCGCGGCCGGTCTGCTCGACGACAATGGGAACCAAAAAATCTTGCATGGGTAAATAACTACCCCATTTTTGCCGCAAGTAAAGGAGCGAAACTCAAGTTTGTGTCCGGACCGCGAGAAATAATTTCCAAACCCACCGGAAGGCGCTGGCAAAGTCCCCCGGTTTCTCCGCCATCCAGCGGGTGACTTTGTCCGGCGTGAACCATTCGCCATACGCGATTTCGTCGGGATTCAACTCAAAGGGCCCCTCGCTGGCGCAGCGGTAAACCCAGCAGAATTCCCAGCCGGTTTCCGGCCGCGCCTCGATTTTGAAAAGCCGTTCCGGGGGTCCATCGGCCCGCAGTCCGATTTCCTCGCGCAACTCCCGCACGGCGCAGGCGTCGTAATCCTCGCCGGAATCCACATGGCCGGACGACGACGAATCCCACAGTCCGGCGGCGGTGTCCTTCTTCAGCGAGCGTTTTTGCAGGAAGACCTCGCCGCGGGCATTGAACACGAGCACATGCACGGCGCGGTGCTTCAGCCCCAGCCGGTGCACCTCGTGCCGCGGCCGGCGGTCAATCACCATGTCGTGCTCGTTGACGACGTCAAGAATTTCGTTGCTCATCTTTTACGACAAAGGAACAGAGTAACGAAGCAAAGCCAAGATGTATCGCGCCTTGTTTCGCCGACACGCCGACAAGGCACACGCGTGACGGCAGAAAAGGTTCAGCGAAAGATGTCCACCCTTTTGCCTGCGGCGGTTCGGTTGTTATTATTGGCGGTGATGGATTCGTTGATATTAGTCAGTTTATGGTGATTGTATTGGTAAATGTTATGCCCGATGTGAAGACGAATATATTGGTATAGGGGTAAATTATTATTGTATTGGTGTTTGGCTGTAGCGGCGGCAGATTCGTTGATCTTGATATTATATTCGTCAATAGTATTGGTGACGGCCAATTTGTCGGTGGAGTAAATATATTGGTGAATGGTTGTACTGGATTGAGTTGTACTGGATTGAGTTGTGCTGGGTTGGGAACGGGAGAATTCCACTTCGATGAGCCAGTCACTTTGCCTTTTATCACGGTCCAGGTATTATCGAATGTGCCGTCGCCGGTGACTGGTGCCTGTTCACTGGTGATGTCGTACACGATGCTTTTGTTGGCGGTCAGGACCCTAATTGAATGGAACTCGGTTGCATTAAGGCCATCAAAATAAAGGTCCGTGTTGGTGACGCCATCCTGTTCAAAAAAGAGGTGAAAGGAAATCTCCCCGAAGTCACTCCCCTGGGCACTGATACTCCCACTGTTGCCACTAATACCGACTCCCGGGCCGAATTCGTTAGTGAAGGCAATCAGCCTGCCCTTGACCTCCAGTTCAGACCTGACAACCGTGCAGTCGGAATCCATGCTAAAGAAAACGACATTCGTATCGCCGGCATTCATCCCTGTGCTAACGTCAAAAACATTGTTCGTGCCCGTTTTGTCCACGACAATAATGCCAATGCCGTCCCGTGCCAGTTGTGCGCCAGCAGGCCAGTTCGTGTTTAAGGCCGTTGCCAGAAATTTCAAAAGGTCCTTGTTGGTGATTCTGAAGGTTTTGATTGTGGATACAAAAACGTTGGAAGATGTTTCATAGACATCAAGCTCCTGCTGTGCGGCAACCAGGTCGAAGTTGAGCTTTGGGAATGGTTGGAGAACTTGGGCTTGGGCGTTGGAAGTCCACAACGCGAGTGTGGCTGCGATAATCGCGGAAGCCAACTTGCTTGTTTTCATAACTGTTGATGAGTTCGTTTACTGATTATCGGACTCAGACCTAAAAGCTGAACTTACATTACAATGCCAGGTTAAGGACCATGCGGTCAACCTCAATCAGGATTCAATGCTGAAAAGTTTTCCCGTCAACGCCACAAATTGTTCCAGACCCAACTTCTCCGCCCTTACCTGCGGCGGGATCTTCAAATCTTCGAATACCCGGGTTAATTGTTCCGCCGGCCAGTCTTCGCGCAGCAGCTTGGCCATCATCTTCCGCCGCTGGGAAAACGAGCGTTTCACGATTTTCACAAAGGTTTCACGCTGGCTTTCAGGCAGAGGCGGAGCTTCCCGGCGGATTAAAATCACGCATGCCGAATCCACGTCCGGGGCTGGAAAGAAACAGCCGGCCGGAATCTTGAACCACTCGCGCGGCTCGTAATCGAGCTGCACCAACAGCGTCAACACGCCATAATCCTCGTCGCCGGCCCCGGCCATGAGCCGCCGGGCAACTTCGAGTTGCAGCGTGGCGACCATCCGTTCCGGCCGTTGGGGTGACTGGGCCAGTTCCACCAGGATCGGCGAGGCCACGGAATAGGGCAGGTTCGCCACGAGTTTCCAATCGCTCCAGTCGCGCGGTTCACGTTTCAAGTATTCCAGCGCGTCATCGTGGCGCAGATCAAGGTTCGGAGTCCCGCCTTCAGGCGGCGAGGCTGGTATGGGCCTGACCGGCTGAAGCCGGGACTCCAAACCAAATCGTTCGCACAACACTTCCACTAGCCGCGCGTCCTTCTCAATCGCCAGAACTTTGCCCGCATTTTTTAAAAGCAATTCAGTCAATGGTCCCAGCCCCGGCCCGATTTCCAGCACCCTGTCCCCTTTGGTCAATTCCGCCGCTTCAACGATGCGGCGGAGTTGATTGGCATCGTGCAGAAAATTCTGGCCGAGGGATTTGGTGAGTTGAATGTTCCGTTTCGTCAACAGATTGCGCATTTCGGAAAGTTTCATTCGGGGTGGATTTATGGATGAATGGATTGATGGATAAATGAAGGATGGGTGGTTGCGTTTCCACCCAATAATCCAAGCATCCAACTATCCATTAATCCAGTCATCTGATTCATCTGTGTCCATCGGCGGCCAAAACTTCGGCCAGCGTTTTTACAGTTTTCACCAGTTGTGCCCGGGTGATGGTGAGAGGCGGGGTGAAGCTGATGACGTTGCCGTGCTCGCCCTCGGGCAAAAGGATGTATCCGCGGCGCAACATGGTTTTAATGGCCTTCATGACCGCAGCGGCGGCCGGTCTGCCGTCGGCCAGACGCAGTTCCACGCCGGCCATCAAGCCCAGACCCCGCACGGCGACTTGAAATTTCGCACGGGGAATCTTCGCTTGCAGTTCGCCCAGCAGAAATTCGCCGAGTTCCGCGCTGCGTTTGGGCAAATCGAGTTTTCCGATCTCCTTGATTTGCTCCAGGGCCATCGCGCAGCCGACGGGATGGCCAAGGAACGTGCTGGTGTGAATCGCCTCGCCGCGCGACGCGGGCCACGCCGTGTTCATGATGTCCGACCGCCCGACGCAGGCCGAAAGCGGGAAACCGCCGGTGAGCGCCTTGCCGAGGCAGACGAGATCGGGCGTGACGCCGCTGTGTTCGCAGGCGAACCATCTGCCCGTGCGGCCAAAGCCGGTGTAGATTTCGTCGAGAATCAGGAGCGCCCCTTGCTCGTCGCAAATTTTTCGCAGTCCCGGCAGAAATTCCCCGGGGGGAACGTTGCATCCTCCCCGGCCCTGCACCGGCTCAACGAGGATTGCGCCAATCCATTCGCGGTGGAAGAGCCGGCGGATGTTCCACTCGATGTTGGCAACGTCGCCGGCCCGGGAGGGAAACTGCACGAAGTGACCGAACTCACGAAGCTGGGAATGGAAGGGACCGCGGAAGAACTCACGATGCGTGGCGTTGAGCGCGCCATAACCCAATCCATGATACGCGCCGTTGAATGCGATGATGCCGTGCCTGCCGGTGGCGAGAACGGCGGTTTTGAGCGCGGCTTCAACGGCTTCAAAGCCGGAATTACCGAAGATGACCTTGCCCGATTTTTTGCCGTTGCTCCAGCGCTCGAAGGTGATCCGGCTCAATTTGCGGGCGAGTTCGGCCTTGCGCGCGGACGGATGCACATCGCCCATGGCATGCAACAGCCGGGCCATCTGTTTTTGGCCGGCTTTGACGACGTGCGGGTTCGCATGGCCGGCGGTTGCCACGCCGAAGGCCGCCGTCAAATCCAGATATTTTTTCCCGTTGGCGTCCCAGACGGAAACGTCCCGGGCGCGGTCCCAGACGATGGGCCACGAACCATCCGGCTCCATGAACACGATGTTGCGCGATTCATAATCGCGCAGCACGTCAAGCATTTGACGGTTTTTGTTCACTAAACCCCCCGTTGGTCCGCCGGCCAGATGATTTTGTGCATCTGGACCTGAAACCGCACCGGCAGCGCATCAGCCATGATTTTTTCCGCCAATTCACGCCGGGAAACCGGCGTTTGTCCTGCCGGGACTTTTTTCAACGATTTATCCTGTTGCTCCGGCGCCAGCGGATGCACCCACGAAAAGAGCAGGGGACATACCAGATTCAGCCGGTGTTCGGCGATTTGCCGCCTGGCCCATTCATAATCCTCGATGGTGCCGATGACGAATTTTATCTCGTCGGTGCTCTTCAAATGCCGGAGATTTTCCCAGCGGTTGCGGCCGGCCTCGCCGCTGCCGGGACACTTCAAATCCATGATCCGATGAACCCGGGGGCCAACCGATGAAATATCGTGCGCGCCGCTGGTTTCGAGCAGCACGGTGAAACCGTCGTCGCAAAGCTGTTTCATCAACGGCAGGGAATTTGTTTGGAGCAGCGGTTCGCCGCCGGTCAGTTCAACCAAAGGCAGCGACCCGTGACGAGTGGCGGATGACGGGTTCCTGAATGGCGCAGCCAGTTCATTGATTTTCGCCAGGACCTCACTCAGCGGCATTTTTTTGCCGGCGGTGAAGGCATAGGCGGTGTCGCAGTAGGAGCAGCGCAAATCGCAGGCGGTGAGCCGGACAAAAATGCACGGCAGGCCGGCGAACGTGCTTTCGCCCTGCAAACTCAGATAGATTTCGTTGATGACCAGCGTGTCGGACATCCCCGGCAGTGTAGCGCACCGCCGGCAAAAGGAAAAGGCGGTGATTTGGTTCGGCGGAATTTATGTTAAAACCGGTAATTCTCACGCAATTGAAAACGATCGGTTGCGGCCCAAAATGGAAGTAATCCCGAAACTTTTCACAATCGTCACAAAATCAAAATAGACCACTCCCGGATTTATGGTTATCTTTGGGCAATCCGCAACCGCCTCAAATTTCAGATATGGGGTTGGAAGTTGGGCATTAAATTTGCGGCAAAAAATAAAAATCCCATGAATTTGCGCGGCGCACAATACCTCTTGGCCTTCGTTTTCCTGGGGCAAATGGCCGTCCGCGCCCAGAACCTCGACACCATCGGCGTTACGCTGTTGCAGACGGTAACGACCAATGTCAATGGCTCTGGCATCCGCGTGGCGCAGCCGGAGGCGTATGACAACGGCACCACAAATTGGGAGGTCAACCCCGATGCCAGCGGAGTCGGACAGCCGGTCAGTCTTTTTACTTACACTTCAAGTCTGGGCTCGGTGAGTACTTATCCGAACTCCATCAATACCGAATCCGGCCATGCGGACGCGGTGGCGGGAATTTTTTACGGCATACCGGGCGGTGTGGCCACCAATGTCATTCACGTGGACAATTATGACGTGAATTATTTTTGGGGTTCAATCATTGACACAGCGAACCCCGCCAACATCAAAGATCCGGTGGTGAACCAGAGTTTCATCTTTACCGGAACCACCATCAGCCAGCAACAGAGCATTGACTCGCAATACGACAATTACGCCGCGCGATACAATACATTGTTTGTTTCAGGCATTGGCAATGGCGGGCCGGTAAACCCGCCGGCGACGTGTTACAATGGCATCGGCGTCGGTGCTTACGGCGGCGGTTCCAGCGTGGGGCCGACGCTGGACAACGGCCGGTGCAAGCCGGACATCATGGCCCCGGCCGGCGAAACCAGCTATTCCACGCCGCAGGTCGCCGGTGCGGCAGCGGTGTTGATGCAAGCCGGATTGCGCGGTGACGGCGGCAGCAATACCAATTCCGCCGCCGACATCCGCACGGTGAAAGCGTTGTTGCTGAACGGGGCCATCAAGCCAACCGATTGGACGAACGGGACAGCCTCGCCACTGGACGCGCGCTATGGCGCGGGCGTGTTGAATGTCTTCAATTCCTACAAGCAGCTCACCGGCGGCCGGCATGTTTATATTGTTGCCACCAGTGTTTCCACCGGTGGCGCGCATCCTCCCACCGGGGCCAGCGGCACGGTCAGCACCTTGAGCGGTTGGGATTTCAACACCAACACCAGCAGTTCCACGTCCGACGGGGTGAACCATTATTATTTCAATGTCACGAACGGCGTCACCGACGTCACCTTCACGGCGACGGCAACGCTCGTTTGGAACCGGCAACGAAACCAGACGGCCATCAACAACCTCAACTTGTTTTTATACAACACCGCCAACAGCAATCTCGTCGCCGTCTGCACCAGCGCCGTGGACAACGTGGAGCACCTCTTTGTGCCCAACCTCCCGCCGGGACGGTATGATTTGCAGGTTTGGAAGGCCGGCGGGAGTTATGTCAGCAGCAGCGAAACCTATGCGCTGGCATTTGAATTTTTCTCCATGTCGTTGGGGATCGTCAGATCCGGCACCAACGTAGTCTTCCAATGGCCGGTTTATCCTGCCGGCTTTGTTCTGGAATCGGCCACCAATCTCAACGCGCCGGTTTCGTGGAACACCAACGGTCCGGCTCCCGTGGTGACCAACAATCAAAACTCGGTGGTTGCGGGTGTCACGAACACCAGCCAGTTTTTCCGGTTGTGGCGACCGTGAGCATTTCGCGCTCAGGCAAAATGTCCGAGGGCGAAATGGTTTCCGATGCGATAACTCCGCGAGATGGCGGCGGTCACATGGCGTTTGCCGATTTCAACCGCCTGCGGCAAATCATGACCCAATGCCAGCGCTGCCGTGATGGCCGCCGAATAAGTGCAGCCGGTGCCATGCGTTGAAACGCCCCGGACGAACGGTGCGCTTAACAGCAGTTCCGTCCGGCCGTCAAAAAAAATGTCCACGGCTTCGCGCATTCCGCGCAGATGGCCGCCCTTGACCAGCACGGCGCTGCCGTAACGGGCATGAATTTCCCGGGCCGCCCGGCGCATGTCTTCAACGGAAACAATCTTGCGTCCGGTCAGGATTCCGGTTTCGTCGAGGTTGGGCGTGACCAGGTCTGCCAGCGGAAGCAACCGCTCGCGCAGGGTTTTGATGGCCGCCGGTTGCAGCAGGGTCGCTCCGCTGGTTGAAATCATGACCGGGTCCACCACAAGCAGCACAGCCTTTTTTGCTTTTAAAGAACCAACCACGGTGCGGATGATTTCCGCCGAAAACAACATTCCCGTTTTCACTGCTGTCGGCGGCAATTCCGCGAACACGGCTTCGATTTGTTGCCGCACGATTTTGGGCGAACACGGTTCAACAGCGAGAACGCGCCGGGGATTTTGCGCGGTGAGGCAGGTGATGGCGCTCACGCCATGAACGCCCAATGCGGCGAAGGTTTTCAAATCGGCCTGGACGCCCGCGCCGCCGCCGCTGTCGGAACCCGCAATGGTGAGGGCCACCGGCCGTTTCGCGATCCGTGACATGGGTTTGAACTTAGCGGCCCGGGCGCAAAACGGCACGAAAAAATGCCGGCGGGCGGGGACTTCGGTCCCCGGCAACGTTTCAAGGGCGGTGTTTGACCGACGTGGTAACGCGGAGCAGCAGATCGTTCAATTCCTGCATATGCGGCGGCTTGCCGATCACCGCGTCCACCTCCGGAGCCTTTTCTCCGTCATCCCGCATGGTCGTGCCCCAACCGGTCATCATGATGACGGGCGTGTTGGGAGATTCGGCCTTGACCGTCCGGGCCACATGGTGGCCATCAATGTCCGGCATGCCCAAATCGGTGATGACCACTTCGTAGGGCTGGTTTTTCAACATGGCGGTGCGGAACAATTCCATCCCGTGCTTTCCGCCGGAGGCCACCACCACCCGATGATTGAAGTGGGTGAGACAATCATTCAGGAGTTGCCGGACCTGCGCATCGTCATCAATGCAAAGGATATTAAGCGAACGATTGGGTTTGGCCTGGGGCTGGGAATCCCGACCGGCTGGGGAAGCTTTTTCCCGGACGGGGAAAGTGAGCCGGATACAGGTGCCACAGCCGGGAGCACTGTCGATCTCAATGCTGCCGTCGTGGCGTTGCGTCATGCCATAGACCATCGCCAGACCCAGGCCGGTGCCACCGCGCTGGGCTTTGGTGGAAAAGAACGGTTCCAAACAACGTTGCCGGGTTTTCTCATCCATGCCGATGCCGTTGTCCCGCACTTCGACCTGAATTTGCCGCTCGGCATCCCCGTTCTGGCCCGCGGGGGGGCGGGTGGTGGACCGGGTGATCAAGGTGATGGTGCCGCCTTGTGGCAGGGCGTCCACCGCATTGAAGACGAGGTTGATCAGCGCTTCCCGGAGTTCCGCCGGGTCGCTCAACAGCAGCGGCAGGTGGGGATCCAGTTCATGCTGAATCTGGATGGAAATGCCTTCGCGTTGCGGCAGGTCGCGCCAGCGCGGGCGGGTGAGTTCAGTCACTTCTTCGATGGCTTGGTTGACATTCACCTCGGTCAATGGCTCCGTCTCGGTGCGGCGGCGGTAGAACTCCCGCATGCGGGCGACGATTTGAGCGATGTCTCCGCCCGCCTGATTGATGGTTTGCAGGTAATGCCGTGAAACCTCCGGCAGGTCCGGCAGGGTGTTGAGCAGCAGTTCCGAATAGGCGACAATGGGAGACAAAGCGTTGTTGACATCGTGAGCCACCCCGCTGGCCATCTGGCCCAGGGCCCGGAGGCGCTCCTGCTGCACCACCACCTGCTGGGTCCGGCGCAGTTCTTCGTAGGCTTTCTGCAGTCCCTCGGTGAGGCGCACCTGATCGTAAAGGCTGCGGCATTGTTCCTCGGTGGTGATGACTTTTACCTGCAATGCCTCTTTCTCCGAACGGACGGCGGCGATTTCGGCCAGCACCTGTTCGTTTTTGTACCGCACTTCCTCCAGCACGAGCACGATCATGCTGACGGCGATGAAGAGTTGCAGCACGGCGGCCACAAAAAAGCCGGCGCTTTTAAGGTGGTCATCCTGCTGGGACAAGGGATAACTCGTGAGGTAAAGGCCCCAGAGCAGGAAGCCCAGCGACAACATTCCCGCGCCCACGAACGGCATCTTCTTTCGCAGCCGGTAGAAGCAAACTCCGGCAAACACACTGCCCAAACCGAGCAGGATAAAAACCGGCAGTTGCATTTCCATTATTCTGACCTTGGGATCCAGCGCCTGGGTAAGAACATGGGGGATGACGAAAGTCCAGGCCAGGAGGAACAGCATGAACAGGCCAAACAACCTTTGCGGGACCGGGATGCTCAGAAAGCGCAGGCTGCCCCACAAAAGAAAGACCGCCGAAACGGCCACGCAACACTGCTTAAGCTTGAAAATTGTGCTCTCGGGCGGGACGTCCTGGAATTTGAGTCCGAGCGTCAACCACAACGCATAAAACAGCCAGGCCGCTGTCCAGACGGTGAAATACTCTCGCTTGGTGTAATGGTTGAGGTAATAGAAAAGACCGACCAGCAACCATACGCTCAGCAGCGACACCATCAGTGCTGCCCGCAGGTATTGCTGCGAGAAATCCGAAACATCCATGCCCAAGAAATTCATTTTTTTATTTCCGGTTGCACTTCAATTGTTAACGCAAAAATTCACAGCTTCATGCACTTTCGAACTGCTGCCTGAACCCTTCCGAACCAACTTAATCCGGCTCATCACAAAAACGGGTTCTGATGCCTATTCCGACCGGTTTTGTGGTCAAATAAGCATTTTCCGGGCCGGAATGAGTTCACGTCTTGCTTTACTTTCTCTTTCGAGTTCATCCGAACGCGTTTATACTCAGCGGCATGGACAAAGAACAAGTTGCGGGGATTTTGGCCGAAATTGGGACACTGCTGGAATTGAAGGGTGAAAATCCGTTCAAGACCCGTGCCTATGCGAACGCCGCGCGCACCTTGGAGAACCTTGCCGAACACCTGGGAAAAATCGTCGCCGAAAAACGCCTGGGCGAAATCAAGGGAATCGGCGAGGCCTTGGAACGGAAAATCACCGAACTGGTTGAAACCGGCAGGCTGGCTTATTACGACGAGCTCAAAGCCTCAATTCCACCGGGGTTGATGGAGATGCTTGCCATTCCCGGGCTGGGGCCGAGAAAAATCCAGGCGCTCAACCAAAAACTGGCGGTGGATTCGGTGAAAAAACTCGAAGCCGCCTGCCAAAGCGGCAAGGTCGCGGAACTGGACGGTTTCGGCGAAAAAACGCAGACCAATCTGCTCGAAGGCATTCAGCGCCGGCGGACTTATGCGGCGAAACATTTGTTGAGCGATGCGCTGCGCGCCGCCGAGCCGTTGCTCGATGGCTTGCGCGCACATCCCGAGGTGATTCGTTGCAGCGCGGCCGGCAGCTTGCGGCGGTTCAGGGAGGTCATTGGCGACATTGATTTGCTCGCGTCCTCGAAAAAACCGGCGGAAGTGATCGAATGCTTCGTTGCGCAACCGGATGTCGCCCAAATCACCGCCCAGGGCGAGACCAAGGCGAGCGTGATTCTGGCCGGCGGTTTCCAGTGTGATTTGCGCGTGGTGAGCGACCGGGAGTTTCCCTTTGCCCTCGCGTATTTCACCGGCAGCAAGGAGCACAACATCGTCATGCGCCAGCGCGCCATCCAGCGGGGCCTGCGACTCAACGAATACGGCCTGTTCAAATCGAAAACCGAGACACGCGATCCGAAGCTGCTCACGCCCTGCCGGGACGAAGCGGAGATTTATGCGAAGCTGGATCTGCCGTTTGTTCCGCCCGAGTTGCGCGAGGACCACGGCGAATTTGCGGCGGGAGAGAAAGACGATTTGCCCCGGCTCGTCGAATGGACGGATTTGAAGGGTTCATTGCACAACCACTCGACCTGGAGCGACGGCCACGCTCAGCTTGAAGAAATTGCGGAATACATGGACGACCTCGGACTGGAATACTGGGCCATCACCGACCACTCAAAATCGTCATTTCAGGCGAACGGACTCGACGCAAAACGCGTTCGGCAGCAAATCAAGGAAATCAAAAAGATCAACGACCGGCTGGCCGGGCGCGACACTGACTTTCGCCTGCTTGCCGGGACCGAAGTGGACATTTTGCGTGACCGACTGGATTTCGACGACGAGTTGCTCTCGGAACTGGACGTCGTGGTGGCGAGCTTGCACGTTCCGGCCGGCAATGAAGCGGAGAATACGAAGCGCTTGATCCGGGCGGCGGAAAACAAATTCGTCCACCTTATCGGCCACCTGACCGGTCGGCTGCTTCTGGAACGCGAGCCGTATCCCGTCAATGTGGAGGCGGTGATTGATGCGTGCGCCGCAACGGGAACCTGGATCGAGTTGAACTGCAATCCCCACCGGTTTGATTTGGACTGGCGGTCGTGGCCTTATGCAAAAAGCAAGGGCGTGAAATGCGTCATCAACCCGGATGCGCACCGGAATGAGCATGCCGGTTTTCTCCGGCTGGGCGCGGGAGTTGCGCGCAAGGGCTGGCTGGAAAAGACCGACGTGGTCAATGCCCTAACTTTAAAATCGTTGCGGAAGGAACTGGCCGACAAGCGTTTCAGACACTGAAACCGGCAGGATTTCAAAGGCTTTTTGCCGCCCGAAATAGTAAAAAAATGCTTTGACTGTATTTGCCCTTCATTGGTAACGTTTGCCGAGTCAATTGAATCACTGATGGTCGGCGCTTGGGAAATTTGAATGTTTGACGGTTTAAGCGGTCAAAGCAATTGTCGAGTGCGATAGCTTTATGAAGAAGCTTTTTGTTTCCATGGGACTGATAGCCGCTGGAACAGCCGGCCTTCAGGGTGCTTACGCTCCTGACATGAATCCCGTCGCGGGCGCCAAAATATGGAGCGTTTCGGGCACCTTGCGGGGATTTTACGACGACAATTATCTCACCGCGGCACAGAAACAAGGCAGTGCCGGTTTTGAGCTTTCCCCCCAATTGGACCTGAACATGGCGCTGCAACAAACCGAGTTGGGGCTGCGTTATACTTACGGAATGTATTATTACCAGGAGCGGGAGAACTTGGGTCAAGACCCGATTGACCAGACCCATCAATTCGATTTGTGGGTGGACCACGCTTTCAGCGAACGCTGGCAGGGGAAGGTGCTGGATTCGTTTGTGGTGGGGCAGGAACCCGAACTGATTGGCGGCGGCCAGGACAAGCGCGTCGATGGCAATAACATACGCAACACGGCCACCCTGTCGCTGAACACGGAATGGACACGGTTGTGGAGCACCCAACTCGGCTATCAAAATACAATTTACGATTATGAGAATGCCAACGGCACGGCAGCCAACCCCAGTCTGGCCGGCACGCTGAACCGGATTGAGCAATCGGTTTCGCTGGATTTGCAAATGGCTGTCGCGCGGGAAACCATGGCTTTCATCGGCGGCATGTTTGGTTGGGTCGATTACACGGCAGGCGAGCCGATTGCTCAATACGGCCCAACGACTTTTTACAGCGACAGTCGCAACAACCGTTCGTACTTTGGGTATGTTGGGGCTTCGCACAGCATGCTTGCGAATTTGAGCTTTAACGGCCGGGTTGGGTTTCAATACACCGACAGCTATAATGAATCCGGTTCGACTTCGCTCAACCCTTACGCAAATATTTCGTTGATTTACACCTATTTGCCGGGCTGCTACGCCCAGCTTGGTTTTACCCAGACGGAAAACGCCTCGCAGACCGTTGCGGTTAACAACCAGGGGCAGCTCACCCAATATCAGGACACGTCCTCGCTGTACGCTTCCATCAACCATAAATTGACACCCAGGCTGTTGGGCAGCATCGTTGGCAACTGGTCACACCAGGTTTACAACCAGGGTGCCTACAACAATCAGGCTGATGATTTCTATAATTTGGGCGTGAATCTCTCTTATAGCTTCAATCCGCATTTTTCAGCTGAAGTCGGTTACAACTTCGATGATCTTCAGTCCCAAGTTCCGGGGAACGGGTATAATCGCAACCGGGTCTATTTTGGGGTTTCAGCCACCTATTAGCCTTGGCCAGCCGTGTTAAATTGAATACTTTGAACGTTTAACCGGACAACGGGTCAGAGTACACTGGCTCTCATTACTTTTTCGACATATGGATTCATCGCAAATACAGCCGCAACAGGAAAACCGGTTACACTTCCTGGATTATTGGCGCATCATCCGCATTCGCAAGGCCATCATCATCACGGTTTTTCTGATTACCGCCATTGTCGCCACGGCAGTAACCTTCCTTTTGCCCGAATCCTACGCCAGCACGGTCCGAATCCGGATTGAGCCCGACATCGTTACAGACATTGCAGGCATCACCGGTTCGACGACCATGAGTCCTTACGATCCCTATTTTATCCAGACCGAATTCGTCATCATCCAGGATCGTGTGGTATTGGGCAAAGTGATTGAAGCGCTTAACTTGAACGTCGAATGGGGCAAAAAATACAACGGCGGCGAAACGCTCAAAACGCCCGAGACCATGGAATTTCTCAAGCGGCGAATGAGCCTGCTTCCCGTGCGCAACACCAAACTCATCGAAATCACTGTCTTTAGCGAAGATAAAAACGAGGCGGCGCGTCTGGCCAATGCCATTGCCGATGCGTATAAGAACTACCGTCTGAACCAGCGCAAGCAACTCACCCTCAATGGCATCAAGGTTTTGGAGGAAGAGTTCAAGTCGGAAGAAGAGCAAATCCAGGCCGTCCGGACCAACGTGGACAATCTGCGCAAGGAATTGGGCATTAACGACAATGATCCCAACTCCACCGTGCCCAGTCCCACGCTCACGCAGGAACAATTGCGCAACTACAATGCCATGCGCCTTGAAGGCGAGACGCGCTACATGAAGCTGGAGAAACAACTGACTCAACTGCAGGCCCTCAGTACGGTCAAGCTGAGGGATGTTCTCCCCACGCTGGTTCCCGATGCGGCCTTGAGCGACTTGTTGAATAAATTGGACGTATCAGAACAGACGTACGCCACCTTGACCAACGATTATTCGCCGGCTGATTTGCACGTCACCCGTGTCCAATCCATGATTGATGAATTGAATCACCAGATTGACGACCGGGTGGCCGGCATCATGAACGGCCTGGAAAACCAGGCCCAGTCGGAGAAAGCCGCGCTCGACTCGCTCACGGCTTCGCTGGAAGAGGCCAAGGCCAAGGACATGGCCGAAGCCATCCGCGGCCAGCCATATTGGGAAGGGAAACGCAAGCTGGGGAACATGATGGAATTCAACAAACTGCTGGCCGCCAAAATCGAAGGGACCAAGCTGGATCTGGAAATTCCCAAGAGCTCAATCGTGGAAATTACCGGCCCGGCCGAACCGGGAGAAAGCCCGGTCAAACCCAACAAAGCCTTGAACATTATTCTCGGAGTCATTATCGGTTTGGTCATGGGCGTCGGTCTTGCCTTCTTCATCGAATATCTGGATACCAGCGTCAAGACGATCGACGAGGTCGAGCGGGCGTTCCAGGCGCCGGTGCTGGGCGTCATCCCGCAGAACGTAGGCTACTTGGTGGACGAAGGGCCCGAAAGCCCGCACGCCGAGGCTTACCGCGTGCTGCGCACCAACATCCTGTTCTCGCGCAAGGACGAAAAGCTCAACACGGTCGTCGTCGTCAGCGCCGGCGCCGGTGAAGGCAAGTCCATCACCACGGTGAATCTGGCCACCGTGTTTGCCCAGGCCGGCCAGCGGGTCTTGGTGGTGGATTCCGATCTGCGCCGTCCGACCCTGCACAAGGTGCTGCATGTCGGCAACAACCTCGGCCTGACCAATTATCTGCTGAAACAAAACAAACTCGAAGAAGTCATCCTGCCCACCTCCGTGGCCATGCTTGACTTCATGGCCAGCGGCAAGCTGCCCAGCACTTCGATGAGCATTCTCGGTTCGGCGCAAATGAAGGAAATGGTTGCCGAATTGAAGCAGCGATACGATTTCATCTTCTTCGATTCTCCCCCCGTTCTGGGGGTGAGTGACGCCTCGGTTCTGGCCAGTGAAGTGGACATGGTCATTCAGGTTATTCAATACCGCCGCTACCCGCAGCCCATGAGCATCCGCGCCAAGCAATTGATCGAAAAAGTCGGCGGCAACCTGATTGGCATCCTTCTCAACAACATCAACATGTCGCAGGACGAAAGTTATTACTACTACACCGGTTACTACCACGGTGGTTATTACTACCAGCAGGACGAAAACGCGCAGGAACCCGCGGCCAAGGGAAAAGATTCCGACGACACCGATGTGGTTGGCATCAAACAAAAGTATTGATTGTGTGCGTAGTTTCGCAAGGATAAGAGAGATGAAATTATTCTGGAAAACTTCCAGTCGGATATTATTTGCCTTGGGTCTGCTGTTTGCCGGCGTCGCCTTGACCGGATGTTACTCGTCGTACAGTGATCCACTCTTTTCCGACAACCCCATGTCGCCCACGATGACCGGTTCGCCGACTCCGGGCGATGCGGCGGCGCAAGTTGCCCGCTTTCATGTTGGGGACACCGTCACCGTGACCTTGTCCGGTCTGCCGGAAGCCGTGGAGCCGCATATGGAGCCCATCAAAGAAGACGGCACCATCACCATGCCCGATATCGGCCATGTTCAAGCGGCCGGCAGAACGGCGGGCGAACTGCAAAACACAATCCACGACCTCTATGTGCCGAAGTATTACCGCCATCTAACGGTCACGGTGAATACCGGAGATCGCGTCTACTATGTTACCGGCGAAGTCAAGGCTCCCGGCCGCCAGCTCTACACCGGCCAAATGACCGTCACCAAGGCCATTACCACTGCGGGTGACTTTACCGATTTCGCCAATCACAAAAAGGTCTGGCTCATCCGTTCCAACGGCCAGCGCATCAAAGTCAATTGCGACAAAGCCCTTCAGGATCCATCCCAGGACCCGCTGGTTTATCCCAACGATCAGGTCCAGGTCCCCCGCCGGATCTGGTGATGATTCAGTGCAACATTCTTTCCGGTAAAAAGGCGGGCGCCCAATCGGTCGCCCGCCGTTTTCCTTTCCGCATCGGACGTGCGCCGGGTAACGAACTGCAACTGGACGACGATGGTGTTTGGGACCAGCACCTCACGCTGAAATTTGACCGGTTGAAAGGTTTCACCCTCGCCACTGCGCCCAAGGCCCTGGCGGCCATCAACGGCGAACCGGTCGAGACCGCAACTCTTCGGAGCGGCGATATTGTCACCGTCGGTTCTGCCAAACTACAGTTCTGGATAACCGCGGCCCGCCAGCGCAGTCTGCGCCTGCGGGAAGCATTCGTCTGGGTATTGCTGGCCGCCGTTACCGCCGGCCAGTTTGGACTGATTTACTGGCTCCTCCGTTAATGGCGGAAATGTCGCTCGCCGGTGAAGGCCATGGCCATGTCCTGTTCGTCTGCCGCTGCAATCACTTCCGTGTCCCGCACCGAACCGCCCGGTTGAATCGCCGCCGTCGCGCCAGCTTTTGCCGCTGCCATCAGACCGTCAGGGAACGGAAAAAACGCGTCGCTGCAAACCACGCTGCCTTTCAACGACAGCCCGGCTTCGCCCGCCTTCCAGACCGCAATCCGGCTCGCATCCACGCGGCTCATCTGCCCTGCGCCAATGCCCAGGGTCCGATCCTCCGCCGCATAGACGATCGCATTCGACTTCACGTGTTTCACCGCCCGCCAGCCGAACACCATCGCCCGCCATTCCCCGTCGGTCGGCTGCCGCTTCGTCACCACTTTCAAATCCGCGCGCGTAGCCGTTTTCAAATCACGCTCCTGCAGCAAAAACGAATTGGCCCCGACACTGCGTAAATCCAGCGCTCCAGGTTGAAGCGGCGACTTTAACAGTTTCAGCAATCGCAGGTTCTTCTTCTTTTGCAGAATCGCCAGCGCCTCCGGCGTGAAGTCCGGGGCAACAATGACCTCGCTGAAAATTTCCGCGATCGCCCCGGCGCAGGGGCCATCCAGCGGCCGATTGACGGTGATGATGCCGCCGAACGGTGCCTGCCGATCGGTGGCAAACGCCTTGTCCCATGCTTCGGCCAGGCTGGCGCCCTGGCCGACCCCGCAAGGATTCGTGTGTTTCAAAATCGCCAGTGTCGGCGGGTCGTCCGAAAATTCCGCGATCAAATTCGCCGCCGCCGTCAAATCCAGGATGTTGTTGTAGGAAAGTTCCTTGCCGTGCAGCTGCTGGAAGAATTCGTTGAAACCGCCATAGAGCGCCGCCGCTTGATGCGGATTTTCCCCGTAACGCAACGGCTGTGCCAGGGGTGCGGAAATCAGGAGCGAGGAAGGCAGGCCGGAGGTTTGCGCGGAATCGAACAATTTTTGCAGGTGCGCGCCAATGGCGCCGTCGTAAGCCGCAGTGCGTGCGAAGACCTTCGCCGCCAGTCGGCGCCGCAATTCCAGCGTGGTGTTGCCATTGGCCGAAATCTGTTTCGTCACTTCGGCGTAATCCAGCGGATCAACCACGACAGTGACGCTCTCGTGATTTTTCGCCGCGCTGCGGAGCATGGAGGGCCCGCCAATGTCCATGTTCTCAATCGCATCGTGCAAGGTGACGTCCGGCCTGGCCACCGTTTGCTCGAAGGGATAAAGATTCACGACAACGAGATCAATCGGGGTGATGCCATGCGCCTTCACCGCCGCCTCGTGGGTTTCATTGCCGCGAATGAACAGCAAACCGCCGTGGACTTTCGGGTGCAGCGTCTTGACGCGGCCGTCGAGCATTTCAGGAAAGCCGGTGTGTTCGCTGATGTCCTTCACCGCCAGCCCGGCCTCGCGCAGCGTTTTGGCCGTGCCGCCGGTTGAAATCATTTCAATTCCGGCTTTGGTCAGTATCTGTGCAAAGGGGACCAGGCCCGTTTTGTCCGAAACTGAAATCAGCGCCCGCTGGATTTTTGCCATAGGCCGACAAAGTCCCCCATGATCGCCGTCGTCGTCAACGGCAAATCACGGCGCCGGGGCCGGATTTTGGACCATCTCCGCGCCGATGGCGCGTTCGAGCCGGGCGCGGGCGGCATCGTAGTCATGCAACGCCTGGACTTCTGTCGTGCGCGCCTGGGTCAGCGAAGTCTGGGCATCCAGCACGTCGAGCTGCGTGCCGGTGCCGGCATCGGCGCGCGCTCTGGCTTCCCGCAGCGCTTCCTCGGCCTCTTCCTGCACCTTGGTCTGTGAATCCAGGACTTCCCGCGCCATGATGAAATCGGAATGCGACGTGCGCACCTCCAGTTCAATTTGCCGGGCCCGGTCATCCAGGTCGGTCTTGGATTTGTCGTAAAGCGCCTTGGCCTGGGTGACTTTGCCGTGCGTCAGCATGCCGTCAAAAATGTCCCAGCTCAATTGCGCTCCGACGTTATAGCCATCAATGGAGTGATCGAGTTCGATGGGCGGCGTGAATTGCGCATTGATCCAGGTGTAGCCGGCAAAAACCGAAAGATTTGGTTTGTAGCCGGCCTTGGCGGTGACGATATTCAAACGCTGCAATTCTGACGTCTGACGCAGCGCGGTCAGTTCAGTGCGCCGGTCCAGCGCCTGCTGGATCGCCGCCGGCAAATCGACCGGGTACGGTACGGCGTCCAGCTTGTCCGTCAAGTTCAGGGGAATGTCCTCCCAGACTGCGCGGGGCAGGTTATAACCGAGCAGATTGCATAGGTTGTTTTTGGAGATGCGGTAACTGTTCTGCGCCTGAATCAGAGCCGGGCGCTGGTTGGCCAGGGCGACTTCAGCCCGCAACACATTGAGCTTCGGCACCGTCCCGGCGGCGTAGCGGCGTTGTTGGTCATCCAGTTCCTGTTGCAGCAGCACGACCGAGGCCTGGTTCACGGTGATCTGCTGCGCCGCGAGCAAAACATCGTAATAGGCCAGGCGTACCGCGAGCAACGTGTCGTCGCGCGTGGTCTGGAACTGCGCGATGGCCTGTTTTTTGGTGGCCGTGGCGGCCTTGAACGCCGCGACCAATTTTCCGCCTTCGTAGATGGATTGGACCAGTTGGATGTTTGCATTCCAGTTTTGGTCTGGCGTGGTGGCGGTGGTGCCGGGAAAATTCTCAACCGAACTCCGCTCGGTATCTTTGTATTGACCGCCTGCCGTCAGTTGCGGCAAGGCGACCGCCCGCGTTTGCACCACAACGCCCTGCTGGGCTTCGAGGTCGCTCCTGGCCTTCAGGATGGTGCCGTTCTGCTGGAGCGCGATGTTGAGACAATCGGCCAGCGACAACGGGCGCGTGATCCAGGCAGGCACTGCGGCGCCGGCGTTAGTGTTTTGGCCAAAGGCGGTCCAGCCGCCGATGCAGCCAGCGACAAACAAAATGAGAACGATTTTTTTCATGGATAAAGTCCTTTAACGGCGGCCATGGGCAGACGGATGCGGCCGCGATTTCGATGTTTTAGGTTCGGGCATGTGTTTCATGGCGGCAAGCGAGAAACGGGTGATGTGATCCGCCAATGGCTCGACGGCCGCGGCGTCCAGCCGTTGTTCGGGAAACAGCCGTGCCACCACCCGCCGGCAATGATGATAGAACACGCATTGGCTGACGACGCTGAGGCTGCAAAGCCGCGCTTGGTCATCATTGGGCGAACAGCCGAGAATTTCCGCCACGATGCCTCGGATTTGGTCCGCCATCGGCCGCATCCGTTCTTCGAGCAGTGAATCCAGAGCGCCGGTCGGCTCAATCATCTCCCGCAGCATCATTTTCCCGAACCAGGCCGTCGGCTCACTGTCGAAAATCCGGAGCAGGAAGGAACGGACAAAAGCGCGTAATTTGTCCGTGGGGGAGGCATCCATGTCCACACCCGGCAACAGAGGATACTTTTCAAACGCCTTTTGTTGCGCATACCGCAGGACCTCGGCGTAGAGACCCTCCTTGTCACCAAAATGGTAATTGACGGCGGCAATGTTGGCGCCGGCCCGCCGGCAGATTTCGCGCACCGTCGCGTTGCGGAAACCGGCCGTGGCAAAAACTTCGCCGGCCGCCTCCAGCAATTGACGGCGAGTCTCGTCATGCAGGCTGGCTTCCGGGCCCGCCATGGATTTCAAATTCATGTTTCAAACAGATAATTAAAACATTTGTTTGACATGTCAACCCAAATTATGTCCATTGTTGTTGTGGACTGAAGGCGTCAATGAAAACGAACTGCGTCATGCTGGGATTGGTGGTGGGGCTCGCCGTTGTGTTGCTGGCGGGTTGCTCTCCGGATTCTTTGAATGTCTTTCAAGGTTACATCGAAGGTGAATATGTTTATGTCGCATCCCCGCTCGGGGGCGCGCTGACGAATCTGGCCGTGGCGCGCGGTGACGAAATAGCCGGCGGCCGGTTGTTGTTCGAGTTGGAACGCGGTTCTGAGGCGGCCACGTTGGATCAAGCCAAAAAGAACCTGGCGCAGGCGCAGGCCAACCTGGTGCTTTCCGAAGCCGCGTTCACCCGCCGTGTGCAATTGCGACAGGATCAAGGGGTCATCTCGGCTGAGGAACTCGACCAGGCCCGGGCCCAGCGCGACGCCGACCAGGCCCAGGTGGAAGCACAAACCGCCGCGCTGGACAAGGCGCGCTGGTCATTCGATCAAAAGCAGCAATTTGCCCCCACGAACGCGATGGTGCATGACACGTTGTACCGGGTCGGCGAATGGGTTGCGGCCGGCAATCCGGTCGTCGAGCTGTTGCCGCCGGCCAACCTCAAGGTGCGTTTTTTTGTTCCCCAGGCGGAGTTGCCGAAAATCAAACCTGGCGAGACCGTGACCGTGACGTTTGACGGCGGTCCGCATGCCTATCCGGCGACGGTCAATTACATTTCCACCGAAGCCGAATTCACGCCGCCGGTGATTTACAGCCGCGAGAACCGGGCCAAGCTGGTTTATATGATCGAGGCAAAATTTCCCCCCGCCGATGCGGCCGACCTTCGTCCCGGCCAGCCGGTGGACGTACGGTTGAATCCGTGAGTTATGAGCGCGAACGATCTCGTGATTGATGTGCAGGGCATCACGAAGCGGTTCGGCAACCGCACGGTCGTGAACAACATTCCCATGCAGGTGCGGCGCGGCGAGATCTACGGTTTTCTGGGCCCGAACGGCAGCGGCAAAACGACATTTTTGCGCATGCTCTGCGGTTTGCTTACGCCTGATGGTGGTAGCGGCACGTGTCTGGGCTTTGACATCCGCAGCGATTCCCGCGAGATCAAGAAGAACATCGGCTACATGACCCAGCGGTTCAGCTTTTACGAAGACCTGACCATCGAGGAAAACCTGGATTTCATCGCGCAAATTTACGGCGTGCCGGCGCGCAAGGCCGCCGTTGATAAAAGCCTGGAACGCCTCGGCATGACCGCGCGCCGCCGGCAACTGGCCGGAACGCTTTCCGGCGGTTGGAAACAACGGCTGGCCTTGTCCGCCTGCCTCATTCACGACCCGCAGTTGCTGCTGCTCGACGAGCCGACGGCGGGCGTGGATCCCAAGGCGCGCCGTGATTTCTGGGAGGAAATTCACCAGCTTGCGGCCGGCGGACTGACGGTGCTCATCACGACGCATTACATGGACGAGGCCGAGCGCTGCCACCGGCTGGCCTACATTGCCTATGGCAATCTGCTCACCCGGGGTAGCGTTGAGGAAGTCGTGCAGGCGGCGGGGTTGACGACCTGGGAGGTTGCCGGCCCGGATTTGCCGGCCCTGGCGGAAAAAATCCGCGGCCGGCCCGGGGTGGAACAGGTGGTTGCCTTCGGCACGACGATGCATGTCAGCGGGCGCGACGCGGCGGCATTGCGCGAAAGCGTGGGGCCGTGGATGACGGGCGCCTATCGCTGGCAACAAATCGAATCCGGGCTGGAGGACGTGTTCATCAGCCTGATGGAAACGGCCCGGGACAATTTTTCGTGAAACTGCACGAATTCAACTGGCGGCGGTTCGGCGCGATTGTGGCCAAGGAATTCATCCAGATGCGCCGCGACCGGATGACGTTTGCCATGATGATCGGCATCCCGATGGTTCAGCTCATCCTGTTCGGCTACGCCATCAACTCCGATCCGAAGCACCTGCCCACGGCGGTTTATTCAGCGGACAACAGCGTGTATTCGCGGACCATCGTGTGGGGTTTGCACAACAGCAGTTATTTCGACATTGTCCGCGAACCGAAGAACGAGGCGGAGATTCAAACGTTGCTCGCCCGGGGCACGGTTCAGTTTGCCGTACACATTCCGGTGGATTTTTCGCGCCAGCTGCTGCGCGGCGAACGGCCCGATTTGCTGCTGGAAGCCGATGCCACCGATCCCTCGGCGGTCGGTTACGCCATCGCTGCCATCAATCTGCTGGCGACCACCGTGTTGGACCGTGACCTGACCGGGCCGTTGGCGAAATTGCGCGGCGCACCTCCTCCATTCAACCTGGTGGTGCATCAGCATTACAATCCGGAAAACATCACCCAGTACAACATCGTGCCCGGACTCATGGGGGTGATGCTGACGATGACCATGATCATCATCACGGCGCTGGCCATCACGAGGGAACGCGAGCGGGGCACGATGGAAAACCTGCTTTCGACCCCGGCGCGTCCCGGCGAGGTGATGATTGGCAAAATCATCCCGTACATCATGGTCGGTTACATCCAGGTCTTTCTGATTTTGATTGCGGCGAAGTTTCTGTTCGACGTGCCGATCGTTGGCAGCGTGCCTTTGTTGCTGGTGCTGACCTTTTTCTTCATTGCGGCCAACCTTGCCGTCGGCATTACCTTCTCAACCATCGCCAAAAACCAGCTGCAGGCGGTGCAGATGGCGTTCTTCTTTTTCCTGCCGTCATTGTTGCTGTCGGGTTACATGTTTCCCTTTCGCGGCATGCCGGGTTGGGCACAGGATATCGGTGAAGTCCTGCCGTTGACGCATTATCTGAGGGTCGTGCGCGGAATTTTGTTGAAAGGGAACGGTTTGGCTGAAATTGCTCCCGATTTATGGCCCATCGCGTTGTTTTTGCTTGTGATGCTGGCCATCGGCATCAAACGCTACCGGCAGACATTGGACTAAACGGCCGGTTCACAGTCGTAATCCATTGGGGTTCAATCACTTCAAGTTCCCGGCTGAACTTGCATATTTGGCCCGCTTCAGTTCTCATTTACCGGATGTGGCGATGTAGTTGCCTGATTTCAACCATCGGACTGATGCTGGCCGGGACAACCTTGATCGGGGCGGAATCCGCCGAGGTCAATTTGGACTACGTGGCGCAGCGCGCCCTCGAACGCGCGCGCCAGCCGTTTCACTCGCCACGCGCTGATTTGCCCAAGGTTTTGCGGCAGGAGAATCTCGACTACGACAAGTATCGCGAGATTGAATTCCGCCATGATCGGGCGTTGTGGGCGGCGGATGACCTGCTGTTCCGCGTGGAGTTCTTTCATCCGGGCTACCTCTATCAGGAGCCGGTGCATGTTTATGAATTCACGGCCACCCATGTGCAACCCATCCGGTTCGTGCAGGAATTTTTTAATTACCGCGCCTTGCACATTCAGAACGAGATCCCCACGGACACGGGTTACGCCGGGTTCCGCCTGCTGAACCAATTGAATGACACGAACAAGTGGGATGAAATCGGCGCGTTTCTCGGCGCGAGCTATTTCCGTCTGCTCGGCAAGGGTCAGCGGTACGGCCAGTCCGCGCGCGGACTCGCCCTGGATTGCGGCGAACCGGACCGTCCGGAGGAATTTCCCATTTTTACCGACTGGTGGCTGGGGAAACCGCAAAGGGACGATGACCAGTTAACGATGTATGCCATCCTCGACAGCGTCAGTTGTGCGGGGGCGTATCAATTTCTCATCCGGCCGGGTGATACCACCGTGGTGGAGGTTGAAGCGGTGCTGTTTTTCCGCGAAACGAACCAGATTCACGCTGTGAACGCGGCGCGATTGCCGATCAAAACCATCGGTTGGGCGCCACTGACGAGCATGTTTTGGTTCGGCAAAAACTCGGAGCGCAAATTCGATGACTACCGGCCCGAAGTCCATGACAGCGACGGACTGCTGGTCCGCATGAACAACGGCGAGGTGTTCTGGCATCCGCTCGACAATCCCCCGGTCATGCGGCACCAGATTTTTTCTGCCCCGAATATACGCGGATACGGTTTGTTGCAGCGCGAGCATTCATTCGCGGCGTATCAAGATATCTTCACCTCGTTTCAATTGGAACCGAGCGTGTGGGTCGAACCCCGCGGCAACTGGGGCGAGGGCGATTTGCATCTGGTGGAATTGACGGCGAATTACGAGGGTTTCGACAACATCGTTGTATTTTGGGACCCCAAAAACAAACCGCTGCCGCTGCAACCCTGTCGGTTCAACTACACGCTCCGCTGGCTGGGCGAAACGAACCGATTGTCCGAAAACAGGGTCGTGTCCACGCGGGTGGGACTTGACGTCAACGGTGCCAATGGCCGGCAATTCGTGATTGATTTCGACGGGCCGGCGCTCGACGCCATTCCTGAAAATGATCCGCCCCAGGCCATTGCCAATTGCAGCACCAATGCGGCGATTTATTTCAATCAAGTCCTGCGCAACCGTGAGGCGGGCACCTGGCGCGTCATTTTGAAAATGCAACCCAAGTCCGGCGGGAACGATCCGGTTGACCTGCGCTGCACCTTGCAAAAGGGGACCAATATTTTGAGCGAAACCTGGACGTACCAATGGAGTCCGCCGTGAATGGCATTGGGGCGCTGACCGATACTTCGGGCCAGCTGGCGGGGCGCCCGCTGGAAGAATGGAACGCCGCCTATGAGAAGGTGGAGAATTATTTCCACGCCCTGCGCGTTCGCAACAAGGCCCTGCTCGGCCAGCTGGTGCTGCGCGTGCTCGAGCGTGCCGCCCACCGCGCGCCGGCCGAGCCCAATCGTTCTGCCACCCAGCTCGCCGCCGAGGAAATGGATCATCTGGTGACGGAATGGTTTGCGGAGGTGCTGCAGGAATCACCGGTGGGAAGCGACCAGACGCTCTCGACCCGTGGCCGGCTGGCCCTGCTGCTGGCCGACATGCCGGGCCGATGGCAGGAACAATTCCTGCGGCCGGGGCCGTGGCCGGAGGAATTCATCAGCGCCATGCGCGAGAGTTTTTTGCGCGCCGGCCCGGATTTCCAGCTTTCCAAGATGACGCCGCGTCCGCTGGACCTCGGCCCGATTGCCACGCTGACCAATCTCGGCCGGATCCCATATCTCCGGATGGTGCTGGCCTGGACCGGATTCGCGCTGCTGCTCGTCGGGATTTTCTGGCTTGCCCACGGAGGGTTCGAACAGCTGAAATCCAACCTGTCCGGGGTGGTGGATTGGTTCACACAGATCTATCGCTGACATGGCCGACGCCCCGACCATTTTGGCAGCCAACACGCCGCGTCCCCTGCACGGCCGGCGCCTGTTTCTGTTTTATTCGTCGGCCGTGCTGCTCACCGGTGTGGTGTCGTGGTTGTTCGCCGACCTGCTCTGGCGAACGGGTTGGTCGGCCTCGCGCACCCTGCTGCTGGCCCTGTTCGTGGTTTTGTTTTTGTTCATTGCCGTCGGGGCCATGCATGGCGTGTACGGTTTTTTCCTGCGGATGTTCGGCACGCCATGGTGCATCACCCGGCTGAAAAACTACCGCGACCAGGACATTGCGGGTATCAGCACTGCGGTTGTCTTTCCGATATACAACGAGGACATCGTGCGGGTTTACGAAGGTCTGCGCGCGACGTATGAATCGCTCCAAAAGACCGGCCAGCTGGAACGGTTCGACTTTTTCATTTTGAGTGATTCCGCCGACCCGGACAAGCGCGTCGAGGAGGAACGTCGCTGGTGCGATTTGGTCCGCGAGCTGGACGCGCTGGGCCGCATTTACTATCGCCGCCGGCTCAACAATGAAGGCCGCAAGAGCGGCAACGTCCGCGATTTTCTCAACGCCTGGGGTCGTCGCTACCGCTACTTCATGGTCTGCGACGCCGACAGCGTCATGCGGGGTGAAACCCTCGTGGATCTGGTGAAATTAATGGAGGCACATCCGACCGCCGGCCTGATCCAGACCGTGCCCGCCACGGTCAACGGCGAGTCGCTTTTCGGGCGGATTCAACAATTTTCCAACCGGCTTTATGCGCCCATCTTTATCGCCGGCCTGAACTACTGGGCGCTCGATTTGGGCAATTACTGGGGGCACAACGCGCTGATCCGCACCGAGCCGTTCATGCAGTATTGCGACCTGCCGCAACTGCCCGGGCGCAAGCCGTTTGGCGGCCAGATTCTCAGCCATGATTTTGTCGAGGCGGCATTGCTGTTGCGCGAAAACTGGGAAGCCTGGTTTGCCTACGATCTCGAAGGCAGCTACGAGGAAGCCCCGCAGGCCATGATTGAAAATGCCCAGCGCGAGCGCCGCTGGTGCCAGGGCAATTTGCAGCATGGCCTCGTGCTGTTCGCCCGTGGGCTGCGCGGCGTGAGCCGGTTGCATTTGATGCTGGGAATCTGCGGTTATCTGGCCGGACCGTTGTGGCTGGCATTCCTGCTCACCTTCAACTGGATTTACTGGTTTCAGAGTTATACGGGCCTGTCAAACATCACCGTGCATGCCTTCACCCCGTATCTGAACCTGAGCGGCACGGCTCATGCCCTGTTGATTTTCGTCATTTGCATGGTCGTCATCATGATGCCGAAGGTGCTCGCGTTGATTGAACTGGCGTATGACCCGCAGCGCCGGCGCACCTTTGGTGGGCTCCAACGCGCCGCCGGCAGCGTGGTGGCTGAAACCGTTTTTTCCACGCTGCACGCGCCGTTGCTGATGCTGTGGCATACGCGCTTTGTCGTCACCAACCTGCTCGGGGTCAGTGTGGGATGGGGGCCGCAAAAACGCGCCGCCGACGGCACGGCCTGGACGTTTGCCGTACGGCGGCATTGGGGGCACACGTTGATCGGGCTGGTTTGGGGCGCCTTCATGTGGCGACTCGGGCCATCGCTGTTCTGGTGGTTCACGCCGGTGCTCGCCGGAATGGTGCTCTCCATTCCGTTGAGCGTTTTCACCAGCCGGCGCAGCGTCGGCACCCGCGCGCGCCGGCTCGGCATTTTCCTGACCCCGGAGGAAATCGCGCCGCCGGCGGAATTGGTGGCGCTCCGCGCGAACATGAAAGTCCACGAACTCACCGAAGACCCGTCCCCGCGCCGCCCGCATGCGGGGCTGGCGGAGGCGGTGCTCGACCCTTACGTCAACGCCATTCACGTCACATTGCTGCGCGAGAAACAATTTAATCCGGTTTATGCCGAGCAGTTTGCCGCCCTGGGTGTGGGCAGTCCCAGGGTCCGCATGCTGGGTGAAAAACTGCTGGCTGGAGGGCCGGACCAATTGACCCCGGCCGAAAGATCGTTGATCATGACCGACTCGCACACCATGGTCTGGCTGCATCATGAAGCCTGGCTGCGTTCAGGTGAATCACTCGCACCGTGGTGGCGGGCTTCGATTCGCGACTACAGCCGGCAGGATGAGTCGTGATGGCAACTGTCGGCCGTTTACAGCAACTCCAGCAGGCGCTGCAATTCCGCGTTCGTGTTGTAAAAATGCGGCGAGAGGCGCAGGTGATTTTGTCCCTGGCGGTCGGTGCGCAAGGACGTGACGACTCCGGCCTCGGTCAATTTTTTGTGCAACCCCGCAAGGTCGTTGCCGGGTTGGTGAAAGGAAACGATGCCGCTGGCGTTTTCCGGTTTCGCGTCTGCATTCAACACCGTGAAGCCTTTCGCCTGCAAGGCCGGCACCAGCACCGCGCGTTTGCGCAGCAATTCGGCGGCAACGTTGTCCACGCCGATTTCCAGGACCAGTTCCATCGCAGCAATCAATCCGACCAGGCCGAGCAAATTGTGCGTGCCGGCCTCGTATTTGGCCGCGCCGCTGCGGAAGACGATTTGTTCCTGCGCGACGAAATTCGGATTGCGCACGTTGTGCCAGCCGTAAACCGGCGGGCTCAGCTTTTCCTGCAACTCTCGCCGGACGTAGAGCAGGCCCGCGCCACAGGGACCGAGCAGCCATTTGTGCGCGTCGGCGGCGAGAAAATCCACGTGCTCCACCGTCGTCGGAAATGCGCCCAGGGTTTGAATCGCGTCCAGGCAGAACAAAATGCCGCGTCCGCGAAGAAACTTGCCGATGGCCTGGTGGTCCAGCCGGTAACCGCTGATGAAATGGCAGGACGCGAGCGCGACCAGCCGCGTGTTTTCGTCCACCTGCCCCATCACATCCTGCGGACGGATGATGCCAAGGCCGCGGGTGTTGAGCAGGCGCACCTCGACGCCGCGTTCGGCCAGGGCCATCCATGGATAAACGTTCGATGGATAATCATCGTGATAAATGAGGATGTTGTCGCCCTTGCGAAACTTCAGCCCGGCGGCAACAAAGCTCAACCCGAGTGACGTCGGCCCGACGAGCGCGACCTCCTCCGGGTGGCAATGGAGCAATTGCGCACCAAATTTGCGCGCGTCGTTCAGACGGTGGATGACAAAAGCTTCCTGGTCGCCCAGTGTGCTTCCCTGCGCGCATCCGGAAATGGCCCCGGCCACGCGTTGCGGCAGCGGACAAACCCCGGCATGCGCCAGGAAGATCTTATCACGGGCGACGGGGAATTCGCTCCGGCGAAGTTCCTCATGGGCGAGCAGTTCGGTCAAGGTCATGCGGCAAATTTAATTTGCGAGGAACCGGTGCGCAAAGCGGAATTAAAACCCGTTGGTGATGGTGGAGATTTGGTTGAAGTAACCCAGGTAGAACTGGACGACTTTATAGGCGATCATCAGCGCGACGAGCAGATAAACGAGCCGCGGTGTCCATTGCGCGAAAGCGTGGAGCTTGCGCGTGCCATCCTCATTGTAAAACCGGTTCAGGTTGCGGAGCGATTCGTCGAGTTTGCCGCTGATCTCGCCGCTGGCATAAAGATTGGCAAAGGTTTCCGGGAACAGCGGGCAGGCGCGCACGGCTTCGGATGGCATTTGACCGGCGACCAGGCGCGGTTTCCATGCGGCAATCGTACGTCGCAGGGCCGGCGAGCCGCTCGCGTTGGCGGCCAGGTCCCAGGCCTCGAAGATGTTGACCCCGGCACTGATGAGTGCTTCGAGCGCCGCAGCCAGCCGGGACAGCGCGAGATAGTGCCGCGCCGTGCCCAGGATGGGGATCGGGCGCAGTAAAGACTCGATGCGTGCGCGCCAGTCTTCGCCGTGTCTGCTTTGCGTGGCATAAATCAACAGCGCTCCAACGGTATAGAGGGGAATCAGAATGCCGAAGGTTTTTGCCAGGTAAACGAACAAATTGCCGGACGCGAAAAATTGCGCAAAGGGGAAAATGAAAATGGCCATGTGTAGCAGCCCGATCGGGTAAATCAAATCGGCGATGACCTGGCGCGCGATACGCGCGCGGTCGTTGTAATAATCGGCGAGCAGGCGAAAACAGGCATCGAGCCGCCCGCTTTTTTCGCCGGCTCCGATCAAGGCCAGGTCAAACTCGGGCAGCCAATCGAGAGCCTGTAACGATTCGGTCAGCGTTGCGCCCCTGGCCAGGCCGGCGAGCAGGCGCTGCAAGGGTTCGCCGTAGGCAGCCGCGGGCGGGCTGCGTTTGATTTGCTCCAGGGCGCGGACGATGGGAATGCCGGCGGACGTGAACTGATTGAGCTGATGATACAACTCGGCGCGCTGGGTGAACTGGCGGGGGGTGATGATGAGCGACATAACGCTCGCCCCGGAATCAGGCCGCGACGCGGTCGAGGCTGGTCTTGAAATCGCGTTTGCTGCGCGCGCCGACAATCTGATCGGCAACCTGGCCTTTGTTGAAGAGGAGCAGGGTGGGAATGGCGCGAATGCCGTACTCGGCGGCCAGCGCCTGCTGTTCGTCAATGTTCACCTTGCCAATCTTCACCTTGCCATCGTATTCGTCGGCGAGTTCGTCGAGAAGCGGGGCGATCATTTTGCACGGGCCGCACCATTCCGCCCAGAAATCCACGAGCACCGGCACCGGCGACTGCAAAACCAGCTGCGCGAAGTTTTCCTGGGTCAGCGCAACGATCAGGGGAGAAGCCATACGTCAAATGAAATGGTTTTTGGCGGAAATCAAAATAAGTTCAAACCGGGGTCAACTGATGATTGCGTTTTTGAGAATCAGCAACATCCAAACCACGGTGCCGATGGCGAGCAATCCGGCCACTGCCGCGGCCATGACCAAAATTTGATCGAGGGCGCCGATGGTGGGGACACTGACCGGTGCCGCCCTTTGAACCGTCGGCGTGGAACGGGGTTGAGCCGCGGGCGCGGCTGCGGCTGTGGCCCGGGGCGCGGCAGTCGTTGCCGGCGCCGGCGCAGTTTTTGCCGCGGTGCCGGGCAGGGGTACGGCACTGGGAGCGCCGGTCGGACCGCCGGGCGGCAATGTCGGCAGCTTGATGGTCGGTGCCGTGGATGGCTTGGGTGGTAAATTGATGCGGACGGTTTCCTTCTTGGGCTGGACCTTGCCGGTTTCCTTTTTAACCGGTGGCACAGCGCCGATGGGGGCGCCCGGAATGTTCTGTGGAATGTCAGCCATAATATTGTCCGACTAAGATAAACGGCGGCCGGTGGCTGTCAAATTTAATTCTGAAAACAAAACCGGCACGGGGCCCCCGGACACCATGCCAAATTTGTGACCCAATGACGTCACCGTCGAAATTGCGGCGCGCCCCCGCCCCCGCCAGCAGGGCAGCCATGTCCGGTGAACTCCCCCATGGACCGCTCCATTGGGGTGGTTCCAGGTCGCATCCAGGGACCGCTTTCCCCTTGAGTTGAATTACGGCGTCATGGTGCGCCGTTTTTCGGGGATGGATGCGTCCGTGATTTGCGCCGCCAATTCCCGCGCCCGCCGGATCAGATGCAAATCCTCCGCCAGATTGCCGAAACGGAACTCCGGCAGACCGCTCTGCTCCCGGCCGAGCAGTTCGCCCGGTCCGCGCAACTTCAAGTCCGCCTCCGCGATGCGAAAACCATCACTGGTCTGCTCCAGCACCTGCAAACGCCCGTCCGCCTCCCCGGTTTTCGCGTCGGAAATCAGGATGCAATACGACTCATGCGCGCCGCGTCCGATGCGCCCGCGCAACTGGTGCAATTGCGCCAGCCCAAAAGCTTCGGCGTTTTCGACCAGCATCACCGTCGCGTTCGGCACATCCACCCCGACTTCGATGAGGGACGTGGCGAGCAGTACGTTCACCGTGTTCGCCCGAAACGCGGCCATGGCCTCCTCTTTTTCCCGGCTCTTCAACCGTCCATGTAGCAGGCCGACGCGAAATGGCGCGAGCAACCGTTTCAGATTCTCAAATTCTTTCGTCACCGCTTTCAATCCTTTTGCGCCGGATTCCTCGATGCGGGGATAGACCACGTAAACCTGCCGTCCGGCGGCGAGTTTCTGGCGGATGAATTCCCGGACCTTTGGTAGCTTGTCGGCCGTGCGGACAAACGTTTTAATCCGGCCGCGGCCACCGGGCAGCTCGTCAATCACCGAAACATCAAGGTCGCCGTAAAGCGTGAGGCCGAGCGTGCGCGGAATCGGCGTGGCCGTCATCACCAGCAGATGGGGATAACGGCCCTTGCGCACGAGTTGCTCCCGTTGGGCCACGCCGAACTTGTGTTGTTCATCAATGATAATCAAGCCGAGCTTGGGCAGATCAAATCCGGACGTGAGCAGGGCGTGGGTGCCGATGAAAAGTGATGCGTGATCGCCGGGCGATTGGATGTTCGATGCGTGCTCGCGATTGATCGGAGTTGGATGTTCGATGTCGGATGTTTTCCGGCTTCCCGTTTGCAGTTCAACTTTGACTCCCAGCGGCTCAAACCACTTCTCAAAATTCCGAAAATGTTGCTCGGCCAGAATTTCCGTCGGGGCCATCAACGCCGCGTTGAAGCCGCTTTCCAGCGCCATCAACGCCGTGCAGGCGGCCACGGCGGTTTTGCCCGACCCCACGTCCCCCTGCAACAAGCGCCGCATCGGGTGCGCCCCACCCATGTCGGCGCGGATTTCGCGGAGCACCCGGGTCTGCGCCCCGGTGAGTTTGAAGCCGAGCCGGGCCAGAAAAGGTTTCATCAGATGATTGTCGCCGCCGCACGGCAGGGCGCGGGATTTGGCCTCGAAATTGTCCCGGCGCCGCCGGATTTGGACCTGCAATTCAATGAATTCATCCAGCGCCAGCCGTTGCCGCGCGATTTCCACGTCGGTCAGTTCTTCCGGGAAATGCGTCATGTGCACCGCGTTGGCCCGGGTCGGGAAATGTTGGCAGGGCGCGCAATCCTCTGCGCGCCGCTCCGTGGTTTCGGACGACGGCGCGCACGGAGTGACGCCCCCCATCCATTGTGTCGCCCACGGTTCGGCAATGTGCCGCTCGAATTTTTCCAGCGTGCGCCAGATCAGTCCGCGCAGCCAGCGTTGCGGCAACCCTTCCGTGAGCGGATACACCGGCGCGATGCGGTTGATGTGGATGAAACCCTCCTCGCCGTCTTCGATGACCTCGGTTTCGGGATGCGTCATCACTCGCGGCTTGGTTTCGCTCAGTTTTCCGTAAACGAAAACCTCGTCGCCCATGGCGAAATACTTTTCCATGAACGGCAGGTTCCACCAGCGGCAATGCAGCCGCGCCGTGCCGTCGTCGAGGATGATTTCAAAGACCGATTTGCTGCCGCCGCGAAACCGTTTGAGGCCGGACGCAATGATCGTGCCGCGTGCGGTGGCCGGTTCCTCCATCGTCAGTTCGGCGATGGTGCGGAAATGGCGGCGGTCCTCGTATCGCCGTGGCCGGTGCAGGAGCAAATCCTCGACGGTGTGAATGCCGAGCCGCGCGAGTTGTGCCGCGCGTTCGCCGCCGACACCCCAAAGCGAGTTGACGGGCACGGCGAGCGGAGAGGTTCTGGTTTCCGGCGGCGACATTGGCCGCACAATACAAACCGTTCAACGCGGCTTCAACGGCAAATGGGACCGGCGGCGGTTTAAATTTCGATCACCGTGATTTCGGGGCGGCAGTTGAAACGGATCGGGACCGGAAACCAACCGATGCCGGGATTGACGTACAGCGGGCCGGCGTCGGTTTGAAACAACCCCAAATCATATTCATCCACGGCAAAGGGAATCATGATCGGCCCGTAAAAGGGAATGCGCACCTGGCCGCCGTGGGAGTGTCCCGCCAGCATCAAGTCAAATTTTTGACCTCCCAATCGTTTGACCCAGGCGGGATAGTGCACCAGCAGGATGTTTTTCATCCCGGGATTGGCGGAGGGCAAAGGATGTCCGGACCCCAGGCGGGCCATGCCGGCGAGATTGATTTTCCCGCCGCCAACGACCCGTTGTTCATCCACGAGCCAGGCGCCGCCAGTGCTGGCAAAGCATTGCCTGATGCCCTCAAACGGCACGCGGCTCCAATAATCGTGGTTCCCCGGAACACCATACAGGGGTGATTTGATGCCGGACAGGAGTTCGAGCGCCTCCGGCAGGAATTGCCCCTCCTCCATGATGTCGCCGGTGAAACACACAAAATCCGGCGACAGGGAATTGATCATGTTCACCACGGACTGCGTGTGGGCGCGGTCACCTTTGTGATGCAAATCGCTGAAATGAACAAAGCGATGAGTCGGTTTGTCATCAGTCAGGCGCAGCCGGCGAATTTTGACCCACTGAGGCTCGATCCATTCAACGTCGCCAACCACCGCACAAGGCGCTAACAACAATGTGGCCAGAATAAACCGGCGGCGGCTGATTTTGTTGAATTTCATTGGCGATTTTAACCACTCCAAAACCGGTCGGACCTGCCGCAAGGATTGCGCCCGGCGCCCTGCAGCGCTAATTTGACGCCGTGCCTGCGGATTTCGTTCAACCAAGGCCCCCGCTGTTATGGTTGGTGGTGCGCATCAACGCGCTGCAAAGCTGGCGCCGATTTTTGTCCGTGCGCAATCAATCGTGGCTGCTCACGAGCGTCATCGCGCTGTTTGTCATCGGCTATCTTGTCGTGTCGTTCGCGTTGTTCTACCACGGACTGAGATTCATCGCCAAATTCCCGGGTCTGGGCGCGGTACTCACCGAGCGGCTGCTGTATGTCCTGTTCGCCTTTTTGTTCGCGCTCCTGTTGCTGAGCAATCTTATCATCGGGTACACCAACCTGTTCCGCAACCGGGAGACGGCGTTTCTGTTGACGCTGCCGGTTCCCACCCAGACCATTTTCCGGTGGAAATTCATCGAATCCACGGTGCTGGCATCGTGGGCGTTTGTCTTTTTGATTGCGCCGTTGCTGGCGGCGTTTGGCCTGGTGCGCGGAGTGCCCTGGCATTTTTACCTGGTAACGCCGCTGTTGATTGCGCTGTTCATCGTGCTGCCGGGGGTGTTGGGCGCGGTGCTGGCCATCTGGGTGGGGAGATTTCTGGACCGGCGCAGTTTTCAGCTCGCCATGATCGGAACGGCCACCGTGTTGCTGGCATTGGCGGCGTTCTGGTGGCAGGCCCAGCCGGTCAACGACGATATGCTCGACAAGCGCACGCTGGAGGCGCTGGATCAACTGCTCGCCAAAACCCGGTTCACCCTGTTTCCTTTTCTGCCCAGCTATTGGCTGTCCGCGTCGGTGTTGCAATGGGCCGAAGGCATTCTGCGCGGCGCGTTGTTTTTCGCCCTGGTGTTGTTGAGTCACACGTTGTTTTTTGGCGGCATTGCGTTCACGCGCTTCGGCGGGGTGTTTTACAACACGGCCTCGGCGGTGCAAAGCCGCGCCGGCAGCGGTCGGAACTGGCTTCGCGCGCGGCCGAACCGCCGATTTTCCGCCGGCTGGCTCGAAAGCATCATGGGGAAGTTGTTCTGGCTCGACCGTGACACGCGCGCACTGGCGGTCAAGGACCTGCGCATGTTCTGGCGGGACACCACGCAATGGGGGCAATCGATGATGTTGTTCGGCCTGCTCGGCGTCTATGTCATCAACCTGCGCAACTTCACCCACCAGTTGGCCAGTCCCTTTTGGATCAATCTGGTCGCCTTTCTGAATCTTGGCATTTGCTCGCTGAACCTGGCCTCGGTGACGACGCGGTTTGTATTTCCGCAATTTTCGCTGGAAGGCTGGAGGCTGTGGATCATCGGCATGGCGCCCATGGGCATGGCCCGGGTGGTCAAAACCAAGTTCTGGCTGGCCAGTGTCATGTCGCTGTTTGTCACCTCCGGCCTCATCACCCTGTCCTGCTACCTGCTCAAGATGACCTGGGACCGCGTGTTGTTTTTTGCCGCAGTGATTACCGTGATGACCTTCGCCCTCAATGGCCTCGCCATCGGACTGGGCGTCCTCTATCCGAATCTGAAGGAGACCAACCCGAACAAAATCGTCAGCGGTTTTGGCGGCACGCTGTGCTTCGTGCTGAGTTCGCTTTACATCCTGGCCTCCGTGCTGTTGCTGGTGTTTGGCGCCGCCGGCCTGCACGCGCACGAAGACTGGGCGGTCGAAGGCATCACCGGCTTTGTGGCGCTGTCCTTTTGCATCGGCTGGCTGCCGTTGAAACTGGGCTTGCGGCAGTTGAAAAATTTTGAGGCGTGAAAATACCGCCGTCGCGCTCAGGCGGCGCCCCGGATTCCGGGAACCCGGCTGGCCGCCGGGGCGGGGCGGGGCGGCTGCAGAGATTTTTCCAGGGCCTCAAACAACAGCGGCGCACTCGCCAGATGCACCGTTTTGCCGTCCCTCGCCACCAGGCCAAATCCCTCACCGTAAGCCGGACCGTTCGCCACGCACAAATCGGTTGAACATTCGGCCAGCTGCCGTTTCGCGGCGTTGAGAACATCGGCGCGCCCGCCGTCCGCTTCAAATTTCCATCCCACGATCCGCGTTCGCGGAAACCAGCCGCGCAACGCGGCGATGACCTTTGGTGTTGGCACCAGCTCGACGAGCAGCTTGCCCTGCCGGGTGGGAATTTTGCTGGCCGCCTTGATTTCGGCCAGTTTGCCGGATTCGTTGGGCGTGAAAATTCTTCCGAAAACAAAATCGCTGACCGCCGCCGCGTGAAAAATCGCATCCACTTTTTTGGCTGATACCGCTTTCAGCTTTTCGCGCAGATCGGTCGTCGTGGTGAAGGTCTCCACCCGCTGCGCGCGCCGTTCGCCGGAATACGTGGTTGATTCGCCAACGAGCAGAATCACCTTGTGGCCCCGCGCCGCCAGAAAATTGGCCAGTTCCGTGCCGAGGCGGCCGGTCGAGAAATTCGTGAGCCGCCGCACGTCGTCCAGCGTCTCATAGGTCGGCCCGGCGGTGACGATGCAGTTCATGTCGCCAGATTAACCGCAAAGAACGCAAAGAACGCAAAGAAAAAATCCAGGCCGGAAACAAATGGTTTTACAATCGTTCTCGTCGTCGTTCTCGTTCTCGGAACAATGTGCATTCAAGGATGATTGAATTCCCGCAGTTTTCGACCAATCACTATTTCAGCCACCAGGCCAGCAGCGGCGCGACAGCGAGGCCCGGCAGAAAATTCGCCAGTTCCACCCGGCGGACTTCAAAAATCATCAGCGCTATGGCGCAGGCGATGAACCCGGCGGCGGCATCGACCGATTCCACCAGACCGTGCGCCTGAAGCAACGGCCTCGCCCAAACCTGGCAGGCCAGCGTGATACCGCTGAAAAGCCCAAAAACCGGGAACGCCGACAGGGCGGACGGCCAGCCGAACACCCTCACGAAACCGGTCATGGCCAGGCCGTCCATCACCGCTTTGACGACGAGCAGGTAAAAATAGCCGAAGCCGCTGTCCCCGGTGGGAAACCCATCCGTCACCGCGCCGAGCAGGCCCAGGGGCGCGGCACAAAATAAAATGGTACAGGCGATGAACCCGTCACCCATTCTGCGCGGCGCGTCTGATTGGGCGGCGGCGACCAGGCGGCCCGCGTAACGGCCCAGATGATTCGACAGTTTTTGCAGGTGCAGCAGCCGGCCCAGCCAAAACCCGAGGGTCACGGCAACGCCGGCGATGAAAAGCTGCTTCAACGCCGGCAGAAAAGCTTCCGGGAGGCTCAACCACACCAGTTGCAGGCCGAAAAAAATAGTGAAGGCGCCCAGCGCCGAACGGAAGAAAACCTGCGTGCGGAGGGACAGCGATTGGAGCATCGCCAATCCCAACAACGCGCCAATCAGAATACCCAAGGCGTTGATAAATGCGCCGGTCACACCCTGACTCAACGCAGGGTGCGGGCCAAAGTGCAAGCCGGAAAATTTTTGCCCCGGCGGCTTTAACCTGCTACTCAAACATGGATGGCCGACGCCCAAACCAGCCCCCGCCACCCGTGGCTTTGGATTCCCACGGTGTATTTTGCCGAAGGTATGCCGAATGCGCTGGTGGCCACGGTGTCCGTCATGCTGTACAACGACCTGGGCGTATCGAATGAAGCCACGGCATTTTTCACCAGCTGGCTTTATCTGCCCTGGGTCCTCAAGCCCTTGTGGAGCCCAGCCGTGGACATCCTGAAAACCCGGCGGCTGTGGATCTGGACAATGCAACTGCTGCTGGGCCTGGGCCTGGCCGGGGCGGCCCTGATGATTCCTGCATCCCATTTTGTCCAATGGACAATCGTTTTTCTGGGATTATTGGCTTTCAGTTCCGCCACCCATGACATCGCGGCCGACGGCTTTTACATGCTGGCAACGACGGAGCGCGAGCAGTCCTTCTTCATTGGATTTCGCAGCGTGTTTTTCAACGTCGGAAAAATTTCCGCGCAAGGCGGTCTGGTGTACCTTGCCGGTCGGCTGTCCCGGCACACCGGCAACCCGGCCTTCGGCTGGTCGGCGGCATTCGCGCTCGCCGCGGTAATTTTTCTGGCTCTGGGCGCCTATCACCGTTTCATCCTGCCGCGCCCGGCATCGGATGAACCCAAGGTCTCCGGGGAAACCGGGAATTTCCGGACCGGATTTTTCACAACCTTCGGGTCATTTTTTCAAAAACCGAAAATTGTCGTGCTGCTGCTTTTCCTGCTGCTCTACCGGCTGGGCGAAGCGCAGCTGGTGAAAATCATCCCGATTTTTTTGCACGCACCGCCGGCAACCGGTGGGTTGGGGCTGGCCATTGACGACATCAGCATCATTTACGGCACGGTCGGGAATATCGCCTTCGTGGCCGGCGCGCTGCTCGGCGGGTTTGTTGTCTCGCGCCACGGACTGAAATTCTGGTTGTGGCCGATGCTGCTGGCGATCCACCTGCCCGACGCGGTTTTTGTCTGGCTGGCCTATGCCCGGCCGGATAAACTGCTCGCCGTCGGCACGGGCGTCGTGGTGGAACAATTCGGCTACGGGTTCGGCTTCACCGCGTTCATGCTTTACATGATTTACATCGCGCGGGGCGTACACCAGACCGCGCACTACGCGATTTGCACCGGCTTCATGACGCTGGGCATGATGTTGCCCGGGATGTGGAGCGGCTTGCTGCAGGAACACCTCGGTTATCCGCATTTCTTCGTGTGGGTGCTGCTGGCGACGATTCCCAGTTTCATCGTTGCGCGGCGGATCCCCCTGGATTCCAACTTTGGGAGGAAAGCCGCATGGGAATGATCACGGCGGATGCTCTCCCAAAAAACGGGCGTTGGCTGACCGCGATACGCTGGCTGGCCGCGGCGACGGCGCTGCTTTACACTTTATTCAGGTTCCTGCCTTTCTCGCCACAATTTCACAATTCGATCCTGGACAACTCGTGGATGCTGGCGCTGCACACGGCCTTTGAACATCATTGGCAGTTTGGCCGTGACTTCATTTTTACCTATGGTCCGTGGGGCTTTCTGGGCGGAGGCTATACTCCGTCGACCTTCACAACTTCCCTGATCGTATGGACTCTGCTGTCACTGGTGTTTTGGTGGGCGGGGTGGCGGATGGCCTGTCATCTTTCCCGTCACACCTTGATTTCCTGGCTCTGGCTGATCGGGTTTGTCACCGTGGCCGGCGTGACCGTGGAACAAAGCATTGATGTTCGGCTGGTCGCCTGGTCGGTGATGCTCTTGTTTTTGCATTTCTTCGTGGAAGATCGCTCCATCACGCCGCTCCAGGCAGCGCTGGCCGTGTCTTTTGGCGTCCTCAGCCTCATGAAGTTCTCCGGCCTGATCGAGGCCACAATCGTCGTGGCCATCATTGCCACGGACAATGTTTTCCGGCAACGGCAGTTTCCCTGGGTTGCAGTGCTGTTTGCGGCCAGCGTTCTGCTTTTTTGGGTCGCCGCCCGGCAAAGCCTGGGTTCGCTTGCACCGTTTCTGCGCAACTCCTGGCAAATCACCGGGGGGTACACCGAAGCGATGAGCAAGGCCGGAGAAACGGAAGTCCAGGATGTCCTTTGGTTCCTGCTGGCGGCCCTGCTCATGGTCGCATTAACGGGGTACGCGGCGTGGCAGCGGCACCGGTATTTCGGCCTGCTTCCCATCACCGGGTTGGGCGCGATTGTTTTCCTGACTTTCAAACAGGGTTATGTGCGCTGTGACGACATGCACACGGTCAAAGCCGTGCTGATGCTTTTGGTCGTCGGGCTGGCGTGTCTGGCGGTGACCTGGCCGGTCAGGTCAGGAAAAAAATCATGGGCGGGGAGGGCCAGTTTGTTCCTGCTGGCCGTTCTTTTATGTTTTTCCTCTTCCGCCCCCGTGGACCAGTATCCGATCAACGAACCGCTGGCGCAATTGGCCCGCACCTTTGACCGTAAAAGCCTGCTGGCCCCGATAAAATGGCTCTCCGACCCGGGCCATTTGCGGAAGGACTACGAAACCTATCTCATGCAGATTCGGAATATATTCCCGGTCCCACCCGTGGCCGGGAACGTGGACGTCTACCCTTGGAACCAGGCCGCACTCCTGGCCCACGGCCTGCCTTATCATCCGCGCCCGGTCATTCAAAGTTATTCCGCCTATACGCCGGAACTGGCGGAATTGAATGCCGCATTTCTGAGAAGCAATCGCGCCGCCAGCAACATTCTTTTCGAAATCCGGCCGGTCGACGACCATTTCCCATCACTGGATGACGGCCGTTCGTGGCCGGAATTATTGACCCGCTACGATGTCGCGGACGCAATGGGGACATTTGTGCTTTTGAAACAGTCGGCCACACCCCGGGAATATCACCTCCAACCGCTCGGCGACCAGCCAGTCGTATTCGGCGAACCCATCCGGCTGCCCGCCACCAATCACGGCCGGCTCTGGGCGGAAATGGAAATAAACAAATCTGTTTTGGGATCGGCGGTTTCCGTGCTTCACAAACCACCAATGTTGAGGCTGGCGGTGTCCCTCCGCAATGGCCGGCGCCTCGACTTCCGCCTGGTTCCTGACATGGCCCGCAGCGGATTCCTGTTGTCGCCATTGATCAATGATAACGAATCGTTCGTTGCGCTGGCTTCCGTTGACGGAGAGCGCGATCTGATGGGCTGGGAAGTGACTTCCCTGACCATTTCCGCCGCCACTGAATCGGGTTCGACCCGCTGCTATCAATCCCCCATGCGGCTGCGCCTCTACCAACTGGATTATCCCCGACCGGGGCCGAAGGAGATGCCGGCCGGATCCGCCCCAATCCATCCCCCCGCCGTCCAATAATCCGGCGCGATAAATTGGATCGCCGCCGAAAAGAATTGCTTGAACGCACCGGCCTTTCCAGAATCCAAATTCACAATGAAATCAACCTGCTTCCATGGTTCCTGCCGGATGCTCATCCTGGCGTTGCTCTCGGGCGCGGCACTGTCGGGATTTTCACCGGTTGTCCGCGCGGAATTGTCGTTTGTCCTGACCAACTCCGCCCCCGTCCGCCAGCCGAACATCATTTTGATTGTGGCCGACGGGCTCGGTTACGGCGATTTAAGCTGCTATGGCCAGAGCAAGTTTCAGACACCGAATCTGGACCGGCTGGCCGCCGGGGGCGTGCGCGCCACGGATTATCATGCGGGCGGCGCCGCGAGCTCGCCGGCATGTGCGGCACTCCTGCTGGGCCGGGAACCGGGGCATCTGAGACAGCGCGCGGACGTGGACGTGCCGCTGGCGGCGGATGATGTCACCGTGGCGCAGGTGCTCAAACAATCCGGCTATCACACCGGCCTGATCGGCGAATGGATTCTGGGCGATGACGGCACGGCGGGCGCGCCCTGGCACAAGGGTTTCGACGAATTTGCCGGCTATTTTGACCCGGCCGACGCGGAGAATTTTTATGCCGATTACATGTGGCGTTACGCGCCCGGGGGCCTGCTCAACCCGACGAACAATCAAAGGGAGGATTTCATCGGCCGGGAAATGCTGTATCCCAACACCGGCGGGAAGAAGGGCGATTACACCCCTGATTTGTACACGAAAGCCATGCTGAATTTCGTCAAAATGTACCAGCCCAACCAATTCAACCATTACCGGCCCTTTTTCCTGCTGGTCCATTATAAAATCCCGGCCTCCGGCAACGGGGAGGTTCCCACCGACGCGCCTTATTCCGAGGAACCGTGGCCGCAGCCGGAAAAAAACAAGGCGGCCTTGATTGGACGGCTGGACGCCGGCATCGGTGAGTTGCTCGAACAGTTGAAAAAGCTGAAGCTGGAGAGCAACACGGTGGTTTTTTTCACGAGCGACACCGGGCCGCAAATGAATGGCGCCGTGGACCCAAAATTTTTCCGGAGCGCCGGCCCGTTTCGCGGCGGCCGCGACACTCCTTACGAAGGCGGGTTGCGGGTGCCAATGATTGCTTATTGGCCGGGTAAAATTCCTGCCGGGCGGGTCAGCGATTTTACCTGGGCAGCCTGGGATTTCCTGCCAACGGTGACGGACATGGCCTCTATCACCAATGCGCCGCCAAATCTGGACGGCCTTTCCGTCCTGCCGGCGTTGTCCGGCCGGACTCAGACCAACCGGCACGAATTTTTCCACTGGGAACTTCGCGGACGCAATGTGTGGCACACGGTCCGCCTGGGTGACTGGGAATCCGTGCAACCGAAGGCCGACGCGCCGCTGGAACTTTACAACGTCAAAACGGACCCGGGCGAAACCAACAACGTGGCAGACAAGAATCCCGATGTCGTCAAAGAACTCCAAGGGATCTTGAAGAACAGCCATTAGCGCGCCGGCGCGCCAGGCAAAGGGGCGTTCACGTCGCGTTCCTGTCTTTCCCGGTGGACGGCGCAGCTCATCCACACAATCGCCAGGATCACGCCCAGCAAAAACGCCGCCAACACAAACCACGGCCATCGGTAGCGGGGCGGGTTTCTGTTTTGGTCGTCCATGCGAATGATGGTAGCAACGGTCTGCGGCGTCTGCAAATCAAGGCCCGGCCATTTCTGAGCACTCGACCAGCGGGGAATTTAGGCTAGATTAAACACCATTGTGTCCATGGACGAAATTGAATTGCCTGAAGATTTGCCGCCGCCGGTGAAAACCGACGACGACCATCCCTATGCCATTTTCCGGAACCGGGACTTCACGTTTTATCTCCTGGGCCGCCTGGTGGCGTTGCTCGGCCAGCAGATGTTCGCCATGGCCATCGGCTGGGAACTTTACGAACGCACCGGTTCGGCGCTGGCGCTGGGCCTGGTGGGACTCACGCAAATGGTCCCGATGATTCTGTTCACGCTGCCGGCGGGGCACGTGGCGGACAATTACAACCGCAAAGGGGTGGTGATGTGGATGACGGCGGTGCTGGCGGCGGCGAGCGCCAGCGTGGCCGTGATTTCGGTGCTCCGGGCGCCGGTCGGCTGGATTTATCTCTGCCTGTTTGTCGGCGGCACCGCACGCACATTCATGTGGGCGGCCAACGCCGCTTTTTTGCCGGCGCTGGTGGACCGCAAGGTGTTCCCGCGCGCGGTGAACTGGAACGTCAGCGTGTTTTATCTGTCCAGCATCATCGGCCCGGCCACGGCCGGCGGAATGATCGCCTGGATGGCCGGACATCATTCCGCGTCCCCGGCGGCGCCCGTTTATGCCATCAATGCGCTGACGTCGCTGGTCTTTTGCGGGTTTATCAGCCGGGTGCGCCGGCAACACACCGTCGTCGTCAAGGAACCCATGACGCTCCAGGCGCTGTTGACGGGGTTTAAGTTCGTCTATGCGAGCAAAATAATTTTGGGGATTCTCTCGCTCGACATGTTCGCGGTGCTGCTGGGCGGCGCAACGGCGTTGCTGCCGATTTATGCCAGGGACATCCTGTTCGTCGGGCCGGCCGGGCTTGGAGTTTTGCAGGCGGCGCTGCCGATGGGTTCCCTGCTTTGCGTGTTTATTTTGAATCACCGTCCGCCACTGCAAAAGGCTGGGCGCGCGATGTTGCTGGCCGTTACGGTTTTCGGGCTGGCCACGATCGGGTTCGGGTTTTCAACATGGTTCTGGTTCTCGATTCTCATGCTGTTCACGTGCGGCGCGGTGGACAACGTCAGCGTGGTGGTGCGGCACACGCTGGTGCAGATGCTCACGCCGGATGACAAGCGCGGACGCGTCTCCGCCGTCAACAACCTCTTCATCAGCACGTCCAACGAACTGGGCGGGTTCGAGTCCGGCACCGTCGCGCAAATCTTCGGGCCGACCCTGGGCCACACCATTGTCACCGGGGCGGTGGTTTCAGTCGTGTCCGGCGGCGTCGGAACCATTTTGACCGTCCTGGCGGTGGCCTGGGTCTGGCCGCAAATCCGGCGTTACGGACGGCTGGACGCGGCTTGACGCGGGCGCAGGGAGGTTTATTTTCGGCGCATGAAACGAATCTTGGTTTGGTTTTTTATCCTCAGCCTTTCATTTGCCGCCGCGCGCGCCCAGGATGACGCGACCCAGCAGCAAATCAACGAACTCAACGGCCACATTCGGGACCTGCAAGAAACGCTGGATGTGCAGAAAAAGCGCATCGACGCGCTGGAAAAGGAAATCAGCGACCTGCGCGACAAGGCGGGCGGGCCCGGCGCGAACGCGGACGACTTGCAGAAACTCACCGACCAGATCCAGGATGTTGACAAGAAACGGCTGGCGGACCGGGAACTGATTTTGAAGGAAATCGAGAAACTCGGCAAGGTCGGCGGCCCGACTTCGGGACACAAGTCGCCACCGGCCGTTTCCACGACCACGACCGACAATTCGACCCCGGCCAACGGTCCGCAAAAAGGTTACGATTATACCATCCAGCGTGGCGACACCCTGCTGGCAATTGCCAAGGCGTATCGTGACCAGGGGATCAAGGTGACCACCGACCAGATTTTGAAGGCGAACCCCGGACTGGATCCGAAAAATCTGATTGTCGGGAAGAAGATTTTCATTCCGGCACCAGCGCAGTGATTTACGCAACCGGCGGATTGAAACCAAAATCGGATGCGGTGATTTAACGCGGCAGCTTGAAATGGAGGAGCAACATGCCCGCCGCCGCCACCAGGCAATAATAGCCAAAGAGTTTCCAACGCCCGCGCTCCAGCCAGCGGGAAAGCCATTTCAACGCCAGCAGCCCGGCCATAAAGCTGAACACCATGCCAACGAGGCCCGGCACGAAAAGATGCAGGACGGAACCCTGGCCGCTCAAGGCGTGTTGTTTGAGCAGACGGAGAGCCTCCTTGGCGATCACCGGCGGCGTCAGGACCACGGCCAGCGCAAAACTGAATTCCTCCAGATTCTGCTTCGGCAGGCCGAGCAGCAGGCCGGTGGAAATGGTCGAACCCGAACGCGAAAATCCCCGAAAGGGCAGGCAGATGCCCTGGACGATGCCGATCCAGCACGAGTGCATCGGCTGAATTTCTGAATGGCGCGGTGATTTTTCCTCGCGCAGTCCGGCGTAAATAATCAAGGCTCCGACCGCCGCCAGCGCTCCCGCGATCAACGGCAGATTGGAGAACAAGTCCTCGACCTCGGCGTGCGGCACGCCGCGCATGAAGATTTTCTCGATGACCTCCTTCAATCCGTAACCCACGATTCCGGTACAAAAGGTCGCCACCACAATCTGGATGGCAAACCACCGGAGTTTTCCCGGAGCGGTGAAATAGTCACGTTGCCAGTTTTTCCAGAAGTAGGCGATGACCGCGAACATGGTTCCGGTGTGCAACATGACGAGCAACATGACCATTTCGGGGCTCGCTGGATCCAGTTTCATAAGTTTTTCCGCCGCGATGACGTGGGCCGAGCTTGAAACCGGCAGCAACTCGCACGCGCCTTGAATCAGCGCCAAAATCAGAATTTGAAAATAATTGAGCATGTTTATGAAATTCCCCTGTTCATCCGTGGACTGGCTGCGACCGGCCGGTCAGGCAGGGATCATTTGGACGCGAAACCGGCGCGGCAGGCAAGAAAGAAGTGACGCCGGCGCTATTTTTTTGCGCCCCAGAACGACTTCACTTCCTCGCCGTGCTGTTTGACCTTGAGCTGGCCCAGGATGGAGTGCCAGGCGATGTAAATCTTGTGCCACTGGGCTTCCAGGCCCCGGAGCGCGCCTTCGCTCATTTCGCCGAGGTAACGCAACGACGGCGCATTGCCGATGAGCGCATGGATTTCGTCGCGCGTGGGCGAGGCGACTTCAATGGCGGCGTAAATCAACTCAATCTCCTGCACAATGATGCTTTTGATTTCGAGGAAATGGCTCTCCTCCGCCGGCCCGAACTTCTTTCCGCGCGCGACGTTGATGAAATGGTTGAACTGTTTCCAGCACTCGATGTGCGTTTCGATCTGGGTGACCAATTGGTTGAGTTCTTTGGCAGTCATAAGTGTGGTGCGGTTGTCGTGGGCGAAAAGGCGGCTTGCGGGAAAAGAAAAATGATGGCGCCACCGCGCAATTCGCGGGCGGTGATGCGGAGGCTGGCGAAATGGAGGCTGATCTCAGCCAGCGGCATCTGGGCCGCGCGCGCCTCCTGAAAGAGGCCCAGCACTTCGTGACCGATGTCGCGCAGCAACGCCTTGGGATAGGCGGATGAGACCGTGGTCGTGACCACCTGGCCGTTGCGGTCCACGGTCAAACTGCCGGTCGGCAGTTGCTGCACTGCCGCCCGGGAACGGAAAAATCGTTTTAAGAATCCCATGACGAAACCAGTTTTTTGCTTTTTTCCAACAAGGGGCCGGGTTCCGCCTGCGGCGGCCAGCCGATGAGAAAACTTTTGTTTTCCCGGTTCAAAACCAGCATCTGACGTTCCAGATTATGACTGGCAACGTGTATCAGGGGTCCGACCTCGATCCGTTCGCCGAGGCGTTTGGCGGTTTCGCCGACGCGGCGCGCCCATTTGGCCAGCGGTTCGGAGGGTGGCATGCCCATGGTCTCGGTTTCACCCTGGCCATCGGACGGCACGACGATGACGAATTCCGCGCCTTCGCGTGTCAGCAACGCCAGTTTCCAAATGGTCTTCCGATGGGCGGTTTGTTCGATGGATTCAGAGGCGATGGCATCCGCGGTTTCATCGATTGCCTGCGCGGACTCCAGCAGCAGGGCGTTGACCGGCTTGAGAATGGTGCGTTCGCGCCCGGGCTCGGCGGGCAGATTTTCAAACGTGCCCGATTTCCACGCGAGAATCCGCAGAAACGCCGCCTCGCCGCGGGCCCCTTCGGTTTCCGCGTCAATCAATTCACCATCCTGGATCCAAAGTTTGGCCACGAGCGATCCGCGGGTGATGCGCAGCATGGTGGAACTGCGCGAAAGGCATTCCATCTGGATGATGTCCATGAGGCTTTTGCTTTGGATGCCCCGGAAGCCGCCCTCCATGTCGCGCCCCAAAAGCGATTCGATGCAGTCCAGGAACATCTGCGAATTGGACTGCATGTCGGTTTTGAGCCAGAACAAATCCACGCCCAGGGCGTAGGCGCGCGAACGAAATTCCTCGTCCTCCAGACCGCTCAACACGACCGTGCGCAATTCGGGAAACCGGCGGCGGACGATGGACAATACCTGCAAACCGTCCATGCGCGGCATCTTCAAATCGCAGATCAACAGCCGGAACGGCTCGGTTTCCATGAGCGCCAGGGCGCGCGCACCCGATGCCACAGTGCGGATTTCCGGCTTGCTGGGCAGGTGGGTGAACAATTCATTGCACAACCCCAGCCAGGCTGCATCGTCATCCAGGACGAGAATTTTATGACGCATTTCCATTCCAATGGCGTTAATCGCTAACGCCGCCGCCCCGCAAACACAAGTGCGAAAAGTGCCAACAGCGCTATTAAATCTTATACCTGACAAGGAAGAAGCAATCGGCGTTCCCAATTGGGACAGGTCGGCCGGAAAATTTAAATGCCACAATCTGAACAGACTGGGGACAAAGGAGTCCAACGCTGAGACAAATTTCCCGCCGACCCGGCGCTTCCGGCAACCTTCAAGGAAGCGGGCCCTGAAGTCGAACCCCAAACCAGCCGTTGGCGTGCTTCCTGCTAAAACCAAGGAACCTGTCGGTTGATGGACAGTGAGTGTGATGTATGAGTGTCATGTCAAACAGCGTGAAAACAAAATTTGCCGGGTTGCTGCGGGGCCTGCTGCGCCGCCTCGACGACAATGAAGCTGATGCCACCGCGCCCCAGACGCCGCGCGTTTCCCACAGCCCCGTCTCTCCTGTGATGGCCACCCCGGTTACCATTGTTCACCCGCAAATGGCGCCCCCGCCGGCATCCACGACCCCGGCCTTCCCCACGCCCCACGCGCCGGTGGAAAACCCGGACGAATTGCAATTGCCGCTGGCTCCCATCCTGGCAGCGCTGACCATGGATTTGCGCGCCAAAGTCATTCAGGCACCGCCACCGGGTTCGATGATTTCCCTCCGGCTGGAAAAAATCCTGACCCAACTCGCGTTTGGCTCCGTGAAAATCACTTTCGGCGAATTGCGCCAGGCCGCCCCGGGTGTCTTCGTCAATTCCGGCGGCGAGCACGATCCCAAGGCCGTGACGTTGCCACTCAATGAAATCCTGACGCGGCTCAACCCGGCCCGCCTGTCACGCCGCAGCGCGCAAAAACACGTCGAAGTCACCGAGGAAATCACCGGACCCTTCGGCCCCGGCGGACAAGGAGCGAAAATATCCAACACCAAACCCACGCCGTCCACCGACCTGACCCGGCGCACCAACCCACAGTCATTGCGCATGGTCGCACCCGTTAATCCGCCGCCCGCTCAGCCGATACCCGTCACCCCTCCACCGCCGGCGTTTGTACCCCGCGCCATTACCCCGGCTTCAGGCGTCACGACACCACTTCCGTCATCCATGTCGCATGACACTTCATTTTCATTCTCCTCCGACGTGGCCACACCCCACAGCAACGGCGCGCCGAAACCCGTTATTCCCCCGCCGCCCCCGACAACAGCGGCCCCGGCCCCGGCGGCACCAGTCCACACGGCCCCGGTCCACATGGCCCCGGCCCCGATGGAATCGGGGGCCATTTCCGCCCCGCTGACCGCGCTCTCGGAACATTGGCCGGAAGGACTGCGACTCGAAATCATACAGTCAAATCTGGCTCATGCCCAGGTTTTGCTGCCGACTCACTTGATCGAGCCGGCCTTGAAACGCGGACGCATCACTTTCACCTGGCGAAACCTGCGCCCTCTCATCAAACCGCCGCCGCCGGCATCCGTTCATGACGGCATCGAATTGGAACTGCCCTTGAGCGTCATCGCTCCGTTGTTTTTCGCCCGACAAAAAGCCGCGCCCCGGACGCAATCCCCGGCACAGCCTCCGGCTGAAATCCCTAATTTGTTTTTTGGTTTTCCACAACCCGAATCGTCGCCGCCGCCACCGCCGGCCAAAATGCCGGAGCCACAGCCTATGCCGCCCGCTCCGGAACCGCCGCCTCTCCGGCTGATGCCGGAGCCGCAGCCCGTTCGTCCCCTGCCGGAACCACCGCCAGCCCGGCCTGCCCTCAAGCCGGTGGACGCCAAGCTCGCGGACTCCAATTATTACATCTGGGGCGACGAAGCTGAAACGCCCAGGATGGACGAAACCGAATATAAACACCTCCAAAAACCGGCCACGGACTTCGCCAGCCGCTACGCGACACCAAAGGAAATCGTCGAGCGCGCGATGAACCTGCCCGGGGTGGTGGGCGTGGTGGTGGCGCTGCCGGACGGTTTGCGGGTAGCCAGCCAGGTCCCGCCCGATCTGAACGCCGACACCCTGGCTGCGTTTTTGCCGCAGATTTTCGACCGCGTGAGCCAGAGTACCAAGGAATTGCGGATGGGCTCGTTGAATAATTTCAATTTCACCGTCGGCAACGTGCCCTGGAGGATTTTCCGCGTGAACGCGGTTTATTTCGCCGCCTTCGGAAAAGCGGGCGAATCACTGCCCAGCGCCCAACTGGCCGCCCTGGCCGCCGAACTCGACAGAAAAAAACAATAATCCTATGGCCATCATCAACCAAGCCACCAAAGAACTGCAGGTCAAAATCGTCTATTACGGCCCGGCGATGGGCGGCAAGACGACCAACCTCGTGCAGGTCCATGACCATGTGCAAACCGCCGCAGGCAACAAGGGCAAACTCGTGTCGCTGGCCACCAGCTCCGACCGCACCCTGTTTTTCGATTTCCTGCCGATCGAAGCCATGACCATCAAAGGTTTCAAGACCAAGTTCCAGCTGTACACCGTGCCCGGTCAGGTGATTTACAACACCACCCGGCAACTGGTGTTGCGCGGCGTGGACGGCATCGTGTTCGTGGCCGATTCGCAATACGAAAAAATGCCGGAGAACGTCGATAGTTTCCAAAACCTCGTGGATAACTTGAATTCGCTCAAACTCAACCTCGCGGAAATTCCTTACGTGTTGCAATACAACAAGCGCGACCTGCCCAATGCCGCGCCCATGGAATACATGGAATACCTGCTGAACAACCGCGAAGTGCAGGTGCCGTCGTTCGGCGCCACGGCGCACAAATGCGAGGGCGTGTTCGAGTCGCTGAACATGATCACGCGCCTCCTGTTGCACAAATTCATCAACCAAAGCGTTCCGCAGTACGCCTGACATGGCCACCCTGCCCCAACTTATCGAGGAAGACATCCGCCATCTCGACGGAGTGTTGCGTGAATTCATCGCCAGCACCGAAGCGATGGCCACGCTGATCATCGACAAGGGCGGCTTCCTCATCACGCAACAGGGCGATGCGCATGATTTCGACATGACCAGCATCGGCGCGCTGGCCTCCGGCGCGTTCATGGCCAACCAGACCATCGCCGGCCTCGTCAACGAAACCAGTTTCAACAGCATTTACCAGCAGGGCGAAAATGCCAGCATGTTCGTCGTCAACGTAGACGAACACTGCCTGCTGGTCGTGATTTTCAAGTCCCACTCCGGTGTCGGGGTGGTGAAATATTACGCGGCGACAGCCGTCAAACGCATTGCTCGCCAGTTAAAAATCGCCAGGGAGCGGGCGCCGGAGTCGGGACTTGATCTTTCCGTGCTCAACGTTGCGGAAACGGCGCCCTTGTTCCGGAAAAAGAAAAAGGCGTGAAAGCAAACATGCATCCCTTGTTCCGGCCATAACCATGAGAGCGCCGTCCCCCGGCAACGCGCGGACGGCGGATGAAATTTATGATCTGGCTCAATCTTTGCGCGGTCGTCCTGATTTCCGCTTATGCCCAGTGGCTGTTCTACCGGGGCTGGCGGTTTTTCCGGGACCTGTCGCGCTCCAGCGCCGCCGAGGAGGTTTTGAAGAATGTTTTGGAACAGCGCCGTTTTTATTTCATCCAGGGAATTGGCAGCTTGATCGCCCTGGCTCTGTTTCTCGGCCTCAAGGCCCTGCTGCTGCTCTTCAATCTCCCGGAACCCGAGGCGTTCACCACCTTCGCTCTGGGCGACTTCGCCAGCCGGTTTCTGTTGGTCAAACTGGGTTGCCTCGGCGTCGGGTTGACAGTCATTGCCGTGGGCTGCTTTTATCAGTGCTTGAAAAGCAAACATTACTTCGACGTGCTCTATGCCTTGCGCAACCCTTTGGAACTGGGACCGGAGTTTAAAATTTCCGCCGAGCCTCCGGCGGCTCCCCTGGCGCAACGCCACGTGGTTTAAGCGTCAGCCATTGGCAGCCGGGCCGGGGTGCCAGCCCGAAAACCGCATCCCCAATTCTTCCCGGAGTTCCTCCGCGTGAACGCCCCAGGCGATAAATGGTGGATGGCCAGGTCGTAACAACGCTTCAGGTCCAGCAACGTCTGCCGGGTTTCCGGGTCCGTGGCCTTCTGATAGACCGTTCCCAACTCCCGGTAAGCAATGAAAATTTCGATGAGAACGGCGTCCTTGAATTTGCGGATTTCCGTGCTTTCGCCCTCCCTATTGCCCATGTGATTACCCTTTGGCTTCGACCATGATTTTACGTTGGCGGTTCAGGATTTCACGGCAGTTGGCTGTGACTGCCATCGCAGAACGCGCCGTTCTTCGAATGTTTGCAACCACACCACGCGACCGTCTTCGCCTCGGCGAGATCCACCTTTTTCGGCCCGAGGCCGGTGCCCTGGTGTGAGCCGTCGCAAAACGGCTGGCCTTTGGATTTGCCGCAGGCACACCACCAAAACGTGCCGGGGTCGGATTTCAGAACGAAGGGAGATTTCCGGGCAATGGTCGGTTCGCTCATAATGGCTTCCCAATAGCACCAGCATTTTTATTTGGCAACTGCTTTCAACTTCATGTTCGGTGTCCCGCCCTCAGGTGACTGGGCCACTCGCTTTACTTCGCGCTTCTCACTTCCGTTGGTTGGGCTTAACTTTTCCCTGCCATTATGCCCATCTCCTACCGCCAGTGGGGCGTGGATCTGGACGCCAACGCGCTCCAGCAGATGGAAAACGCGTGCCGGTTGCCCGTTTCCGTCGCCGCCGCGCTCATGCCCGACGCCCACGTCGGTTACGGCCTGCCCATCGGCGGTGTGCTCGCCACCGACAATGCCGCCATCCCCTACGCCGTGGGCGTGGACATCGCCTGCCGTGTCAAACTTACCGTGCTTGATTTGCCGCTGGATTCGCTTCGCCGCCATGAAAGCGACCTCATCCGTGCCATCGAAGCCGAAACGCGCTTCGGCATCGATTCCGAATTCAAGCATCGCCGCACGCATCCGGTGATGGACGAGGACTGGGCGGTCAGCCCCATCACGCAACGCTTTCGCGACAAGGCGGCGGCGCAACTCGGCACCAGCGGCAGCGGCAACCACTTCGTCGAGTTCGGCGAATTCACCGTCGATAACCAGGAGCTTGGCCTTGAACCGGGCACGTATCTCGCTCTGTTGAGTCACAGCGGCAGTCGCGGCACCGGTGCGCAGGTTTGCAACCATTACAGCCGGGTCGCGCGGGCGAAGCACAAGGACTTGCCCAGGGAACTAAGCTATCTTGCCTGGCTCGACCTCGATTCCGCCGACGGTCAGGAATACTGGGCGGCGATGGAATTGATGGGCCGGTACGCCTCCGCGAACCACCAGCTCATCCACAAACACGTCGCGCAGCATCTCGGCGCCGGGGTGCTGCTGGACCTCGAAAATCACCACAACTTCGCGTGGAAGGAACGCCACGGCGGACGCGAGGTCATCGTCCATCGTAAAGGCGCGACACCGGCGGGCGCGGGCGTCCTGGGCGTGATCCCCGGTTCGATGGCCAGCCCGACGTTCGTGGCGCGCGGCAAAGGCAACGCCGCGTCGCTCAACTCCGCCGCCCACGGCGCGGGCCGCGTGATGAGCCGGAACAAGGCCAGGGAAACGTACAATTGGAAAATGGTGAAACCCTACCTGGACGAACGCGGGGTGAAACTGATTTCCGCCGGCCTGGATGAAGTGCCGATGGTCTATAAAAATATCGAAGCAGTCATGGCCGCCCAGACAGATTTGGTGGAACCGCTGGCCAAATTCTTCCCGCGCCTGGTCAAAATGGCTCCCGCCGGCGAACGGGCGGAGGATTGAATTTGTTGTCCCGAACGGATTACGTCATTCAGCCCGGCGTTGCCCGGTAAAATCGGGCTGCGTTGGGTGGCAATTCACAAACTGAAATCAACCCTGAATGGTCTCGGCTTGGCGGCTTGGCGTTTAATTCCCCGTTTTGGGATTTGCCAGTCCAGCCGGATTCAGGGATATTGTCGGTCGTTTTTCATGGGAATTTTATGAAACCCCAGGTCGAAATCTATGACACGAC
>JBKQOA010000018.1:0-9967 GCA_052145735.1 Limisphaerales bacterium | reverse complement strand
CGACGGCGGCGCGAATTTCCCCAGCGGCAGTTCGCCGGTGAGCATTTCGTAGAACACAACGCCGAGCGAATAAATGTCGGCGCGATGGTCCACCGTCTGCGGGTGTTCCACCTGCTCGGGCGCCATGTAATACGGCGTACCCACCACGTCCTTTGCGCCGGTCAAGGAGATGTCCTGGGGCGCCTGATCCAGGATTTTGGCGATGCCAAAGTCGGCGATTTTCACCTGGCCCTTCTTGTCGAGCAGGATGTTTTCCGGCTTGATGTCGCGGTGGATGACACCTTGTTCGTGGGCGTATTGCAGCGCCTGGCAGATCTGCGGCACGATGGCCAGCGCTTCAGCGGACGCAAGTCTCCGCGTCTGCAACAATTTTCGCAGCGTCAGGCCGTCCACAAATTCCATCAGCAGGAAAAAATTCCCCTGCGCCTCGCCAAAGTCATAGACCGTGACGATGTTGGGATGGGTCAGCCACGCCAGCGCGCGGGCTTCGCGTTCGAATCGCTCGGCGAATTGCGGGTCGCTTTGTTTTTCTGGTGAAAGGATTTTCAGCGCCACGAACCGGTTCAAGCGCGGCTGACGGGCTTTGTACACCGCCCCCATGCCGCCCTGGCCCAGTAATCCGATGATTTCGAGCTGCGGAAAAAGTTTGGCCATCTCCTCGACGGACGGGGGCACAAAGGCTGATTTGCTGGCCCCAGGTTTGTTTTCCGCCCTGGTTTCAAAACCGGATTTCATCAGGCATTCCGGACAGAGGCCTTGGGGCGCGCCGGGGACCACCGGCTTTCCGCAAATGGGACAAAGTTGGTTTGTATCCATAATAGGTCTTTCACCGTTTGGAGGTAGTAAGTCAGAGTCTACCTGCGTGACCTGCTACATCCTATGGCAATTTCAAAATATAGAACCGCTGGCTTGCACTGGTGTCGAGATTGTTCGTAAACATCAGAATGCCATTCGCATCGCACCAGTTCGTGGCGATGCATTGCCATTGCGACACCGGAATCTGTAAATTGGTTGAGGTTAAAAGATAGCCGGCGGCGAACGGCACGTTGTTTGTACCACCGAAAACAAAAGTGCCGCCATTCGCAGACGCGGCGGCAAAAGTGAACGTGGCGGGCGGGCGGGTTTGAGAAAACATCCAGTCATAAAAATCCGTATTGGTAGCTCCGTAGATCAATTCCCAAATATCGTGGCCTAAGCCCGTGAATTCGGTGTAACGAATCGGTCCAGATACTGCTGTGGGATACCCGTAATTGGTTTGGGTGAAGACGATGTTCGTCAATCCATTGACGTTCATATAATAGCTGCGAACGGAGGTGTCATAACCATCTGCGCCGCCGCAAAACAGCCACGTGGGAAGTTGTGAGAGCTGGACCTGTAGCTCAGTACCCGGTGTAACAATTTCCGCGCCGGACATTGGCGCGATGGCGGCGAACAGGGTGGGAAAGTTCTCTGCGTAATCTGTCGTGCCAAATCCACCTGCGGAAAGACCGGTGAGATAAATACGGCGCTCGTCCACTGCATAGGCTTGGCGCACCTGCGCGAGGATACCAAGCGTTAAGTCGTCGGGATTGGCTGCCGACCAATAGCTCGTGTTCAATTGAGGGACGACCAGAATAGCCGGATAATCCGAATAGGTCCGGGCAATGAGACCGGCAATGTGATTTTTGACCTGAGCGATATTATCGGTCCCGTATTCGCCAGCTCCGTGTAGAAAGAGCACAAGCGGATAGTTCATCGCGGCGCTATAGTTCAGGGGCAAGTAAAGCCGGTATGGCATGGTGTATGTGCCGTTGGTGTAAATGAAAGCAAGACCACTCTGCCAGGCCCGTGAAATGTTGAAAACAACGGAATTAGTTCCCGTCAACGCGGTGGCGCTGGCAATGAGAGTGTAGCCGTTGCCTGGTTGATCAATGGATAAATCACTGAAGATTGCCACCCCGGCGATGGCCGGGACAGTGAGCGTGCCATTAAGCGTGCCGCCGCCAGGATTGTTGCCGATGGCCACCGTGACGTTGGTGATGCTGGCAGTTAGATTGCCAAATGGATCCAAGACCTGCACCGTGACCGGGGGAGAAATGGATTGACCGGCGGTCGTGTTGCCCGGCTGTTGTCCTATTGCCAGATGATCGGCAGCCGTTGCAGGTGCTATCGTCCCTGCATTATACAACTCCACGCTGGAAAGAGTGTTGTTACCGTTGTCGCCGCCGGCGACGAGCACCTGGCCATTGGTCAACAACGTCGCCGTATGATTACAGCGTGCCACATTCAGCATACTGGTCGGCGTCCATGCTCCATTGGACGGATCGTAAAGCTCCGCGCTGGAAAGAATGACCCCACCACTGCCTTCCCCTCCTGAGACGAGGACCTGCCCGTTGGGCAGCAAGGTTGCGGTGTGCCGATCGCGTGCGGTATTCATCATGCCGGTGAGCGTCCATGTTCCAGCGGTTGGATCATATAATTCCGCGCTGGCAAGATAGCCGCCAGTGCTGCTTTGGCCTCCTGCGACGAGCACCTGGCCGTTGGTCAGCAACGTCGCTGTGTGCAAATAACGTGCGGTTTGCAGCGATCCGGTCAACGTCCATGTTCCGCTGGCGGGATCATATAATTCCGTGCTGGAATAAGCGCCGCTCCCGACCAGTTGGCCTCCGACGACCAAAACCTGACCGTCGCGCAGCAAGGTTGCCGTATGATATCCGCGTTCAAAATTCAGTGGTCCCGTCAACGTCCATCTCCCGTGGATTGGATCATACAACTCCGCGCTGGATAGCGTGTTGCTCGGTTCGCCACCGTTATGGCCTCCCGCGATGAGCACCAGGCCGTTGGTCAGCAATGTCGCTGTTTGTAAATCCCGTTTGGTGTTCAGCGACCCGGTCAATGTCCATGTCCCGCTGGTAGGGTCATACAATTCCGTGCTGCGAGGATACCCGCTGCTGTTGATGCCTCCGGCGACCAGCACCTGATCATTGGGCAGCAAGGTTGCCGTATGATACCTGCGTGCGGTGTTGAGCGGACCGGTCGTTGTCCATATCCCGCTGGCCGGATTGTATAGTTCCGAGTTGGTAAGATAGTTGGGATTGTTGTAGCCTCCCGCGATCAGCACCTGCCCGTTGGGCAGTAAGTTTGCAGTGCACATTTCGTGTGCGATGTTCATCGAGCTGGCGTTGGTGAAAAAGCCAGCTTGCACCGGTTGAATGACAGCTAAACCAAGCAAAAACGCAGCCCATGCGGGTGCCAGTTGCCTTCCATCGAATCTTCCAGTCATAATCAATTCAAATTGTTTGTTTTTCTGTCAACCAGCTTCAGCGCTTTTGCCTGACATGACAGGTCTTCACCCATCTCTAAAGGAAAGCGGTCGGAAGGTTACAGCGGAAACGACCGTCCGGCCTTCGGCGCAGAACGCTTGAGCGCTGGAACCGGCTCATCGCCTGGCCAGCACGGCAAACAAATAACGCAATTCCTCTTCAACTTCTTCTGGTTCCGCCACCGTGTTGGCGATTTCATCCCGGAGCAATTGCCGATATCGCTGGCGCAGCCGATGCACGGCCACTTTCACCGAGCCTTCGGTCATCCCCAGTTTTGACGCCAGCGCCGCATACGGTTGCGTCGTGCGTTCACCCAGCAGGCATGGTTTCAACGCCTCGAAAAATTCCGCCTTGCCATCCGTTACAAATTCAGCGCTGAGCCGATTCATGACCTGCTCCAACAAGGTCAGCGCCCAACGCCATTCATAACTCTGTTCCGGGGTGAGGTTATCCACCGGTTCCCGGGCGCAATGGGTGTCCGCGACATCGAATGGCAGGGACACCATCCGGCCGCCACCGCGCTTTTGGGTTCTGGCCTTGTCCCATTCATTTGCCAGAAAGCGGCTAAAGCTGGTCAATAGAAACGAGCGGAAACGACCGCGCTGCTGGTCCGCCCCTCCCAGCCAGTTCCGCTCCAGCAGCCACGCGAAGAATGCCTGGGTCAGGTCTTCGGCATCGGCCCGGGCATATCCCCGTCGTCGCACGTAAGCATAGAGCGGGTACCAATAAGTCTGGCAGAGTTTTTCCAGGGCGTCTTGTGCCTGCGGGACATCGTTTTGCCCGGCCGTCAGCACGACCGACCAATGGGTGGTGGCAAAAACCGCAGGGCCGCAGGGCTGACCAGCGTCCGGGATATGATCGGTCTGAGGCGGGGGCGTGGACGTGCTCACGGGGCCAAAGCTACTGCGGAGACGCCAGAGCGCAAGCCTTGTGAATGATCTCCGAACAGGCGAAAGATCGCAATTTTCAGCCGCGCTTGGAATTCGGACTCGATGGATCAATCCAAAAACATTGCGGTCTTGCCGGTGTTGCGGACGCGGCGGAGGAACCGGCCGCGCCCGCACTCGCCGGGTCGTTTCACAGGACTAGAACGTGAACATCATTTCGGCGCGCAGGAAACACATGGTCTGGTTGCTGACATAAAAATCGCCGGGGAAAAGACATTCACCCCAGAGATGTCCGCTGACGTGCGCATTGAATTTATATTTCAGGACGGCCTGCAGGTAATGACCGCGAAAGTCTCCGTTGTTGCTGAACGGACCCTGCTGAGCCGGCGGGCCCAGAGCAGGAAGGAGCGTTTCGTTCAAATTCCGGGTCGGCACGTCTTGGTCGGCAAACAAGGCGGCATAGCTCGCGCTGAAGTCCATGTTCTTCATGGGATTCAGACTCCAGGTCGGACCAATGCGGTAAATGTTGGCCGTTTGCCCCACGCGTGTTTCCTGGACGTAGCTGTAAACGTTGTACATCTCGCTCCACTGCGGCCATCGGCCCCACAGCACGTCGAACATCTCGTCATTCTTCGTCTTCGGATTATCGCCGGAAAGAAACTCGAAGGACAGGCTCAACTGGTTGTTCAACCGGTCTTTGAAGAGGTAGGTGAGTTTGCTTTGGACACCGAACGCGTCGATGTCGCGGTACCCTTTGGTCTGGGCCGATGGGGCGAGCACCGGATTGGGGGCCGGCGTCTGCCCGTTGAGTTCCGGGTCCTGTTTCTGGCCGAACTGGTAGGCGCCTTCAGCCGAATACTTCCAATGTTCCTTCACCGCTCCTGAGATACGGCCACCCACCGTAAAGATGTCTGCGTTGTCGCCGAAGGTTGCTTCCGGGTCACTGTCGAGCCGGGAATCATTTTTGTAAATGAAGTAACCGTCCACGTTGGCCGCCGACAGGCTTTTGTTGGCAATCCACAGGATGCAGCCCTTCTCGTTTTGATCGGTCAGGAGGAAGGGTTCCGGATCGCCGCCCAGGCTGGTGGATGGACCGAGGGTGGGCAGCCAGCCGTCCGGTCGGGCGTCCTGCGCCAGGCCGATGGCATCAATGGTGGTTTTCAGATTTTCCAAGTTAACAGTGATACGGGCCGAATCAAAAAACGCCGTGAAGGAACCGTCCTCCGGCGTGCCGTCTCCCACCAACCAGCCGTCACCCAGGAAAATGTCCTGCCGGCCAACCGTCACCGTGGCCGGCAAGTCGAAAGGTTTCTTCCAGCACGCGTTGAGAGTGTCGAAAATACCGTAGCGCCATTGCATGCCGGCATGCCCATAATAGGTGTCCATGGTCGAGGGCTTCATGAATTCCCGCGGCTCCGCCACCAGGCGCACGTTCAAGGTGACGTCGTTGGTCGGGCAAACGGTGAGCCAAACGCGGCCGCGAAACCGGAAATAGTCCTGCTCATGAAGCGGACCGAACAACGGGCTTTGCGCCTGATTCATGGTCAGGCTGAGCGCATCGTTGAAATACTCGTTGCGGATACGCATGTCGGCGCCCCAGGTCAACGGTGCCTCAAGGTTCTTCACCTCCTTCGCCCATTGGTCGAAAGTGACCGGCGGCGGTGCCGCTGAAGTTGCTGTGGCAGGCACGGCCGACGTTACCGTGGTGGGCGCGGCGGCAGGAGTTTGAGCCAGGGCGGTCGTCGCGGCCAGCGCGGCAAGACCCAACGTCAGTTTCAATTTGGTGGTCAACATATGATTCGGCCTTCAGGTCTGATTCAGGATTGAAGATTCGGTTGCTATTTCCGCTTCCACGATTGTTGCCGGGTTCCGGCGCTGCGCCGGGACAACCTCGGACTGCCAATTCGCGGAATTGAAATTAGAATTAGAAACAAATGCCGATGTGTCCAGCCTGCATAAGGCGTTTTTTACAGAAAACAGATGGATTTATGCACAAAATGCCGGTTTTTAATTTACGGAAAAGTGTTGCCAGGCATTGGAAAAAATCAGGTTTCTGACGCCGGGTTCCGGCCCGGCTTTGAGGCTGCAAAAACCACGCTTGTCATTTTTAAGGTTTTTTGTTGCACTCGACTAAACCTTGAGCCACTGCGAATTACATGCCTTCACCCAAACGACAACTCCTGAGCGGCGACGAAGCCATTGCCCTGGCTGCGCGTGACGCCGGCGTCGCCCTCGGAGCGGGCTATCCCGGAACCCCATCCACCGAAATCCTGGAGCGTTTTTCCGAGTTGGGCGGCTACGGCCAGTGGTCGCCCAACGAAAAAGTCGCCCTCGAAGTTGCCATCGGCGCTGCTTTTGCCGGCGCCCGCGCCATGGCGACCATGAAACACGTCGGCCTCAACGTCGCCGCCGACCCGCTGTTCACCGCGGCCTACACCGGGGTGAGCGGGGGATTGGTCGTCATCAGCGCGGACGATCCCGGAATGGCTTCAAGCCAGAACGAGCAGGACAACCGGCGCTACGCGATTGCCGCCGGGGTGCCGATGCTGGAACCGTCCGATTCGCAGGAGGCCTACGACTTCCTGTTCGCCGCGTTTGAAATATCCGAGCGCTGGAAGCTGCCCGTCATTTTGCGCGCCACCACCCGCGTCTGCCACAGCTATACCATCGTGCAGCCGCGCGGTCCGGATAGAACGCCGAAGACACCGAAATTTGAACGAGACATCCGCGGCCGCGTCATGATTCCGGCCAACGCCCGGCCGGCCCACCGGCGCCTGCGCCAGAAGCTCGCCGAGATCCAGGAGTGGAATGAAACCTGTTCCCTCAACTCCTTCGTCCCCGGCGGCAAAAAACCGGGCATCATCGCCTCCGGCATTTCCTTCATGCACGCCCGCGAGGCCGCGCCCGACGCGGCCGTGCTCAAACTCGGCTTAACCCATCCGCTGCCGCTGAAGAAAATCGCCGGATTCGCCAAAACCGTGGACCGGTGCGTCGTCATCGAGGAAGGCGATCCCTATCTCGTGGACGCCATCCGCGCGGCGGGCATCGAGGTTGAAGGCAAACCCGAGATGTACCGCTTCGGCGAACTCGACGTGCCGCGCGTGCGCCGGATTCTTGACCAGGATACCAGTCCGGAACCGGCCAAGCCCCCCGGCAAACCGCCGCAATTGTGCGACGCCTGCCAGTACCGCATCGTCTTTGAAGCGCTGCGCAAGCGCGATTGCATCGTGGCCGGCGACATTGGCTGCTACACCCTGGGCGTGCTGCAGCCCTTCGAAGCCATGGATTCCTGCGTCTGCATGGGCGCGAGCCTCGGCGTGGGCCTGGGGTTGCGTCACGTGTTGCCGCCGGAACAGGCGCGGCGTGTGGTGAGTGTCATTGGCGACAGCACGTTCGTGCACAGCGGCATCAGCGGGCTGGTGGAGATGGTTTACAACCCGCCGCCGGACGGGCACGTGCTCATCATTCTGGACAACGCCACCACGGCCATGACCGGCCACCAGGAACATCCCGGGACCGGCCGGAAGCTCGACCACGAGCCCACGAACAAGCTGGTGCTCGAAAACCTGGCCCGTTCGATCGGTGTGAAACGCGTCCATGTGATCGAGCCGCGCGTCGGCGCGAACGATTTTGAGCGCGTGCTGGACGAATGCCTCGCGAGCCGCGAGCTGTGCGTCATCATCGCCCGCCGCCCGTGCATTCTCATCGTCAAACGCCTGCGCGAGCTGGAACAATGCGAATGCGAGAAGAAGGAGACCCCATGCCCGGCCCACTGACCAACGTGGTGGTGGCCGGCCTCGGCGGCCAGGGCGTGCTCAAGGCGTCGGACATCCTGGCCGACGTGGCATTGCGCGCCGGCTTTGACGTGAAGAAGAGCGAGATCAAGGGCATGAGCCAGCGCGGTGGCTCGGTGACCAGCGACGTGCGTTTCGGCGGAACCGTCTTCAGCCCCATGGTGACGCCGGGAGAGGCGGATTACCTGCTCGTGCTCGAACCGACGCAAGTGGAGCCGCACAAACATTATCTCAAACCCGGCGGGACGTTGATCACGCCGGACGCGGTGGATGCCGGCCGGTTGCCGAACAAGAAAACACTGAACGTGGCGTTGCTCGGCGCTTTGAGCGCGCACCTGCCGTTGCCGGAAGCCGGGTGGCTCGAAGCCCTGCGCGAAGGGTTTCCCGCCGAATTCTTCGACGCCAACCGCCAGGCATTTCTCGCCGGTCGCAACGGCCAGCAACCGCCGAAGTCCTGAAAGAAGATTATGAGCAAGAACCGCGAGATTCCTCCGATGCATCCGGCCAGCGCGACGGATTTTCTGCCGCCGGCCCAGTTGCGCGACGTGCAGTTCACCCGGCTCAAGGACATGGTTCAGCGCGCGTTCGACCACGTGGCGTTGTTCCGCAAACGCATGGACGAACAAAAACTCAAGCCGGCCGACCTGCGGACGCTCGACGACATCGTCAAGCTGCCGTTTACGGTCAAGACGGATTTGCGGGACACGTATCCGTTCGGCCTGTGCGCCAGCCCGATGCGGGAGATTGTGCGTTTTCACGCCTCCAGCGGCACCACCGGCAAACCCATCGTCGTGGCCTACACGCAGGAGGACCTCGATGACTGGACGCAGGCCGTGCTGCGCAGTCTCGCAACGTGCGGCGTGCACAGCGGCGACATCGTCCAGGTCGCCTACGGTTACGGCCTGTTCACCGGCGGGCTGGGCCTGCATTACGGCGCGGAAGCGCTAGGTGCCAGCGTCATCCCCATTTCCGGCGGCAACACCGATCGCCAGATCATGATCATGAAGGATTTTGGCGTCACCGTCATCTGCTGCACGCCCAGTTATTTCCTGCACCTCATCGACCGCGCCGGCGAAATGGGCGTGAACATCAAGGAACTGCCGCTGCGCATCGGCGTGTTCGGAGCGGAACCGTGGACGGAGGACATGCGGGAGCGCATCGAGGCCGGCAGCGACATCAAGGCTTATGACATTTACGGCCTGTCCGAAATCGTCGGGCCGGGCGTGGCCAACGAATGCGTCCACCAGTCCGGCCCGCACATTTTTGAGGACCTGTTCTTCCCGGAAGTCATTGACCCGAAGACCCTGGAACCGCTGCCGGACGGCACGGAAGGCGAACTGGTGCTCACGACACTCTGCAAACGCGCCATGCCGATGATCCGTTACCGGACGCGCGACATCACCGCGCTCGAACCCACCCGGTGCGCCTGCGGCCGCACGCTCCGCCGCATCAAACGCATCGGCCGGCGCAGCGACGACATGCTCATCATCCGCGGCGTGAACCTGTTCCCGTCGCAGATCGAGGCCGCGCTGCTCAAGGTGGAAGGCACGCTGCCTCATTACCAGATCATCGTGGACCGGCAGAAGGACCTCGACACGCTGGAGGTGCAGGTGGAAGTGACGACCGACGCGTTCAGCGACACCGTGGGCGCCATGGAACAGATGCAGAAACGCATCGCGCATTCCATTGAAAGCATCACCGGCCTGCATCCGGCCGTGAAACTGGTGGCGCCGCGCAGTCTGCAGCGCAGCGAAGGCAAGGCCAAGCGCGTCATGGACAAACGCATCCTGTAACCCCGAGAAAGGTGAAGCTATGAAAATCAAACAACTTTCGGTTTTCCTGGAAAACAAGCCGGGCGCGCTGAGCGCCCCCTGCCGGCTGCTGGCCAGGGCCGACATCAACATCCAGACCTGTTCGCTGGCCGACACCCGCGAGTTCGGCATCCTTCGCCTCATCGTCGAGGACACCGACAAGGCAAAGCGGC